>JBALTG010000024.1:0-46956 GCA_036964625.1 Motiliproteus sp. | reverse complement strand
TGCGTAGCGTATTCTCTATGCTATCGTCGGTGTCCCACTCGTAGCCCAGGTTGCCATGTACCCCCCAGAAGTCACCGATCTCATACTCGGCATAAACGGCTGGTTGCACCGTGGTTGAGCCGGTGCCTCGGAAGTTATGCTCATCACCGGTCTCCAGCTTAACCACCAGCGCGGCGGCGAGATCAATATTATTCCAGTCGCCATAATGGTATTTGGCCGCCAGAATTACGTCGCCGATGCCGGTGTCATCGCCACTGGCGCTATCGGTGGGGCCGTCCGGGGCGCCGGTAAAGGTATGGAATGATGATGAATCCTCATCGCCTGGATCATTTGGATCGAGCTCATGAAAAATAATATCTGCCCTGGAGTTCACGCTCATGTCGACTGAAACAATCGGCACAACCAAGCTTAGGTCGAGGTTATCTTGCACACCGTAAGCAAAATAGAAGGAATAGGTTTCGACTTCTATATCGAGATCAAAGTTGATCTTGATAATATCCTTCTCAAACCTTTCTGGCGCATTAGGGTCGGGATTAATCACATCAAACTGGTGGAGAGCGTCCACAATGAGACTGCTTATATCATCACCGTCGAACTCGTCATATTCGAAGCGGGTGGCGGTCACGGCAAAACTCCAGTTGCCGGCCCCCAGGGTGTGGCTTGATTGACCGAGTACCGGTCCGAGGTTTCTTCTGGTCAGGGAATAGGTGCCAAGCTCAGAGTCGAAGCGATACGAGACCCCCCCCGGGGTGCTGCTGATTGGCAGGGCCCGGATCTCTTTGCCTATTTGGGTGTTAAGTTGATTCACCGCTGACTGCGTCTCTTGGGTAAAATGAGGCGCATGGCCGATGGTGGCGCCGGTGACGGCATCAACACCGGAAAGGGTGATACCATCGCCTCCGTACAGACTGGGGATCAGGTCGACCAGGTCTTGTGCCAACGCCAAGTTACAGAACCCGAGAATCAGCGCCAGCGAAAACGCGCCACCAGTGAGTTGTTTGTTCATCGTTCGTCTCCTTAATGGGGGCTCGGCGTTCGACTCGGCCGTGCGAGGCGATTCAAGCCTGACTCAGTCAGGAACAAAGGGATTTGAGGTGGCCAATGAGCAGCCCTTAAATCGCTTGTTTAGCAATAAGATTAGTCTAGATAGTCGCCGTCAAGGTGGGTTTAGTCGGCAAGGTGTGATATATGCCATTTCTCTTAATTATTAACTAATTGATAGATATGCATATTGAGGCTTGTGTAACGAAGCATATTCTATCGTTACTCGAGGCCACTAGCGTTCTCGGACCACCCGCAACCCCAGGAAAAAACTCTTGAAGCCGGGATCGAAATTGACCCGCATCGGTGCGCGTGAGAAGCGGTCACTGTCGAACCAGGAACCACCGCGCACCACGCGTTTGCTGGCGTCGGGTGAGGCCTGACCCAGGTGATTGGGGGTATAGGGGTCACGAGTCCATTCATACACGTTGCCGGCGGTATCGAACAGCCCGTAAGGATTAGCGGCAAACGATCCTGCTGGCATGGTCCGTCTGCCGCCACCAGCGCTACCGCAGTCCTTGCAGTTGGCGCGATTATCTCCGGCACGGTTACCCCACCAATAATCGGTGCTGGTTCCAGCTCTGGCGGCAAACTCCCACTCGCTCTCACTGGGCAATCGATAGCGTCGCCCAGACTGTTGCGTCAGCCATGCCACATAGTCCTGAGCATCCTGCCAGGTGATGTTGATGACCGGGTGTTTACCCCGTCCCCAGCCCTGATCGTTGATGCGTTGCCGCTTTAGCGCATCGCTGAAGCGGTCGAAATCCTCGAAGGTGACTTCATATCTGCCGATATAAAACGCGTCTGCTATCTGCTGCTGATGAACCGGTTTTTCGTTCACAAAACCACGACCTCCGCTATCGCCCATCTGGAATTGCCCCTTAGGGAGAAACACCAGCATCGGGCCGACACCGCCATCCTTGAGTCGGTCCTGGTGCGGCAGGCCGGTGAGCTGTTGTCTTAATGTCTGTAATGCAGGGTGTTCGGGCGCTATCGCCAGGCCTTGCTCTATTTGATCGACGCTGGTACCCAGCTCTCCTCGCTGTTTGTTCCCCAATGCCAGTTGATATAACTGGTCTGCAATGCTGTATATCCCACGTGACGCGGCGTCACTGCCTGGATCGATCTTCAGAATCGCCTGATAGGTTTCATAGGCGTTATTACCGGGAGGCCGCGTAAGCCGCAGGGCCGCGAGTTGGTTTTGCGCCCTGGCCAGAAGCTGATTGATCTGTCGGTCGCGTACCTGCGCTTCCCTCTTTCGCTGCGCATGGCGGGTCTGTACGATTGTTTTTACCTGTGTCTGCTGCTCCGCTAAGACGCGCTTTTTCAGCTCGCGGAGTCCCGTATCGCTCGGGGATACCTGCAGCCCGGCGGCAATGAGGGTAAGGCTTTGTCCGTAATCTGCCTGTGCTCTGGCGTGTTCGGCTTTGCTCTGGAGCGTCTCTGCGAGGGCGCGAAGGGCCGTTTCAGCCTGCGCATTATTGGGGTCGATCTGCAACATCGAACGGTAGCTCTCATAGGCATTGTCACCGCTAGGGCGGGTGAAACGTTCAAGCCGTACCTGCCGGTCCGCTCTGGCCATTAACGCCTGCAGTTGCTGCTGCCGTGCTTGCTCCCCAGCTAACGCCTGTGCTTGCCGACGTGTTGCCAGTGTTTCCTGCAACGCGAGTAATGGTGGATGATCGGGAGCAATGCTAAGCCCTCTATCGATCAGGTTCTGCCCTTGGTCGTCCAGGCCACGGTCAATTTTGCCCCGGGCCAGGTCGGCATAGGCGTCGGCCACCCGAGCGATGCCTTCCAGAGCCTGAGTATGTCCCGGGTCGATGGCAAGGATCTGCCGGAGGGTAGATAGGGCGTTGTTATCCTCGGGCAGGGTCAGCTGGCGCCGGCCAATCTGTCGATCGGCCTGTGCCAGAAGGCCCTGGATCTGCCGCTGTCTAGCGGCTTGGGCTTGCTGCCCCTCGGTCAGCTGTTGCTGTAATCCCAGCAGCGCGGTATGGGCGGGTGCCGCGCTCAGTCCGGCCTGGATCAGCCTGTTACTTTCCGCCTCATCGCCCTGATTAAGCCGTGATCGTGCCTGCGTAGCGTAGTGATCGGCAATCCGCTGCAATCCTGCCAACGCTTGTGGGTGGTCCGGCTGCAGTGACAGAACGGCCTTGAAACTAGTCACTGCATTATCAGCATCAGGCTGGCTGATACGCTGCTCTTTAACGAGTTTGTCTGCGCGTTCGAGCAGCTGGGCTATTTGCTGTTGGCGCAAGGCTTGCTGCTGAAGCGCCTGAAGACCTGCGTGTTCTGGGTTGAGTCGTAGCCCCTCGGCAAGCAGCGCCAGACTCCGCGTCAACGCGTTCGCGTTTAATTCGTTCTCGGCTTGAGCCCAAATAAGCTCGGGCAAGGCATCCAGCGCCGTGTTGGCTTGCACGTGGTTGGGATCCAGTTTGAGGGCAGCTCGGTAGCTGTCCAGGGCGCTGTCTCCCTCGGGCAGGGTAAAGTGCTCGAGGCGTAATTGCTGCTTGCCACGATCGAGCCATGTCTGAATTTGGCGTTGCTGGTGTGCTTGCGCGGCTTGCAAACTCTTGCGTTCATCGAGCGCTTTCTGTTGCTCCAGCAGATCGGGGTGGGCGGGCATGATCGCCAGCCCTTTTTCAATCAGCGCCTGGCTCTCGATCAGCTGGCCCTGTTTCATTTTGGACGAGGCGAGCGGTGCATAGGCACCGGCGATGCGGGTTAACCGTTCCTGCGCCGGAGGATACTTTGGAGCGAGTTGCAGCAGTTTCTTGAGTGTATCCAGTGCATTATTGCCAGCAGGCGCGCTAAGCTGGCGCTGCTCAATCTGACGGTCGGCCTGCGTTAGCAAGTCGAGGATTTTCTGTTGCGTCAAAACCTGTTGCTGCAGCGCTTGGAGCCCTTGATGCTCAGGACTGATCGTTAGCCCTTGATCAACCAAGTCCAGGGAACGCTCTAACGACCGATCTGCCATGGCGTCTGCGGCAAGGGTCTCGATCAGCTCTGGTAGCTCAGCGACACCACGGCTAGCCGATATATTATCGGGATCCAGCTTTAGTACCGCCCGATAGTGCGCGTAAGCATTGTTGCTGGACGGTTGACTAAACTGTTGCTGCTGGACCCGAGCCGCGGCCTCTGCCAGCAACTCGCCGATACGATGTTGGCGTTGGCCCTGAGCCGCTTGTTGCGCGTCGAGCTGTTTCTTTAAAGTGAGCAGGGCGGGGTGAGTTGGATCAACCGCTAAGCCTTGCGCAACAACGGTCTCGCTGCGTGTTGTATCCCCTTGATCCAGTGCTGATTTACCCTGGTCAGCAAGGAGGCCAGCGATGCGTTTCAAACCTGCCAACGCCTGAGGATGATCTGGCGCCAGTGATAGCAGCTCCCTGAAGGAGGTCACGGCATTGTCATCATCCGGTGTGAGCCATTGTTGCTGCGTGATCTGGCCGTTAGCCTTGGTCAACAGGCCAGCGATGTGCTGCTTTTTCAGCGTCTGCTGTTTGAGGGTCAATAGCGCAGCATGATCCGGTTGCAGCGACAGCCCCTGGGCGATCAGAGCCAACCCCTGCTCCAGCTCCCCGGCGTCAATCGAGGTCTCGGCTTGAGCAGAGACTTGTCCGGGTAGCGATGCAAGGCCCTGTTGTGCCAGGTCATTGGCTGGATCCAGTGTTAACACGGCCTGATACCGCGCGAAGGCATTATCTGGCAGGGGAGCACTGAACTGCCCTTGCGCGATGAAACTGTTTGCCTCTGCCAGCAGTGAGTCAACAGCACGCTGTAGCTGCCGTGCTGCGATCTCCTCCTGAAGTTTCAGCAGCGGCTGGTGATCCGGGGCAACCTCTAGCCCCAGGTCGATGTACTGCACGCTTTGATCATCTTGTCCTCGTTGCCATTCGGTTTGGGCGAGCAGGGCATAGGCATCGGCGATGCGCTGCAGACCGTCCAGCGCAGCAAGATGGCCGGGGACGATCGTCAGTATCTCTTTAAGGGTGGCGAGGGCGTTATCTCCAGCTGGCAGGCTTAATTGCCGGCGCAGAATCTGTTTATCGGCGCGTGCGAGCAGGGTCTGAATCTTCAGTTGCTGCGCTTGTAATAAGGACGCTTGGCGCTGTTGCTCCTCCTCCGCCCGCACCTGCCGTTGTATGGCAAGCAGCGGTGCGTTGTCAGCATCTAGCTGTAACCCATCTAGGATCCACCCTCGGGAACTTGGTAGATCACCTTGTTGAAAGCTCTGCTGTGCGCGTTGTTGGAGTTCACCAAGGAGGTTTTCTACCGCAGACTTAACCTTGGTATTGTCCGGATCACGCGTTAGGAGTTCACCGAACGTTTGGTAAGCGTTGTCATTTTCGGGCTGAAAAAGTTGCGACAACGCCAGCTGGCGCTCCCCCTGTGCCAGCAGCAGCTGGATGGCCTGATTCTGTTCGTGGCGTGCTTGCTGCTGCTGCATCTCCACAAAGTCCAGGTACTGAACAATGATTAACCCGCCCACTCCTAATGCCAGCAGAGCGCCCCCCCAGGCGAGGGTTTTACGCAACCCTAACCGTCCGTTTCCCAGATAAGCGCGATAACCGCTAACTAACGTCTGGTGCCAGACTTCGGTCTGATCAGAGACATCCGCGTCGGACAGTAACACCCTAATTGTTTGGGTCTTGTAGGCGTCCGAGAGTCGATCGATTTCGGCAATAAACGCCTCTGCCGTCTGAAACCGCTTGGACGGATCCTTGGCCATTATCTTGTCCAGGGTTCGCTGCAGGAATCCCAGACGCGGGGGAAGCTTGGGGATCGGGTCATGGATATGTTTGAGCGCCAAGGCAAAAGGATCGGAAGCGACATAGGGGCGGGCGCCGGTCAGGAGTTCGTAGAACACCACCCCGAGACAGTAGAGGTCCGAGCGGCCGTCCAGATTTTCTCCCTTAGCCTGCTCCGGACTCATGTAGGTAGGCGTGCCGATGGCAGCACCCGTTGCGGTAAAGGCGGTGCTGGCCGCCTCGATATCCTTGGCAATACCGAAGTCGGTCAGTACTACCGAGCCGTCGCCACGGAACATGATGTTGTGCGGTTTGATGTCCCGGTGAATAACATGATTCTGGTGGGCAAAACCCAGTGCCAGGGCTGTCTGTCTGACAATTTTGAGGGCTTCGTCGAGATACATCGTCTGCTGCATGCGTTCTTTCAGCGTCCCCCCGGAAAGATATTCCATGGCGATATAGCAACAGGCTGCGCTTGTACCGATATCCCAGATGTTGACGATATTGTTTTGTTGCAGCTTGGCGACGGTCTTGCCTTCATGGATAAACCGCCGCGAGAAGGTATCATCAGTCATCAGGGCAGGCGACATCACTTTCAAGGCGACATGACGACTCAAGGAATTTTGCACAGCAAGGTAGACCGTGGCCATTGCTCCCTTGCCTATATCTTCCTCAATTGTGTATCCGTCTATCTCCAGCGGCCTGGACATCGATGCTCAACCTTGTCTGCGGTAGTGGCTAATAGGCTTCGTGGCGGGCTGTAGAGAACACCTTTCCAGCCTCATGCTCGTGACTGTCATCATCCTTAGGGGACGCAAATATAGCGCGAGCATTTGATCCCCGAGAGTGGCTCCTTGCCTTTTTCAAACGGCGCCAAAGACCTTATAACTCCACGTGAAACACGAACAGTGGAACTTACTGCCATTGTCTATAATAGGTCATATCGCTAAGGAGAATAGGCGAGGATCTATTTTCCACTCACCCCATTTTTTTCATTAACCTCCTTGGAGGCCTCCCTACCAAGAGGCTATGAGTTTTTCGAAATGGTGATCTTGGATTACGGGTGCGGTTCAGATGTGGGCTGTGTCCGTGAACTCAATGAAGACAGTTATTACGCCAATACTGAACTGGGACTTTGGTTGATCGCCGATGGCATGGGCGGCTACGAGGGCGGCAATGTCGCCAGTTTAATTGTGAGCGAAACTGTGGTTAAGGCGGTACGCGACGGCAGGAGCCTGAGTGAGGCCATTCAGTTGGCTCACGGGGCGGTACTGAGCGCTAGTTCGGAGGGCCGGGGGCCGCCCCGCATGGGGTCGACTATCGTTGCCTTGCGGGGGCTGAATGAACGCTATGAAGTGGCCTGGGTAGGGGATAGCCGAGCCTACCTTTGGGACGGTCGGCTGGGTCAGATCAGTCGCGACCACTCCTATGTACAGACCCTGGTCGATAGAGGAGATATAACCAAGGAGCAGGCTCGCACACATCTACAATCCAATGTGGTAACCCAGGCCTTGGGCGCGGGAGGCCAGCAGATTCGTGTTGATTGTGTTTCGGGTCGCTGGTTAATAGGTCAAAAAATATTGCTCTGCAGTGACGGCCTTAACGGCGAACTGTCCGATGATCAGATCAGTCAGATCTTGATGTCTGAGGGGCCGGACCAACACTTGGTTGACAGCCTGATCGATGCGGCACTTCAACAGGGTGGGCGTGATAATGTGAGTGTGATGGTGATCTCCGCTCCCGCCAATACACAGCCCAAGATGCTGGGGCGGGTCTTCCCTCGGTTCAGCCTCCGGCGCCGCAGGCATCTGCTACGGATCGTTCTGGTTACCCTGTTGCTGGTGTTATTAGGTCTCATGGTTGCCTGCGCGGCGCCAAGCCGGGCCGCGCATCACCCGGCTGTCGATCTTACTGCCGCATCGCTTCATCGACAGAGCCCTATAGCCGGGCTCAGTTCCCTCGCAAACGTTGCAATAAGCGTTGCTTGGCGGGACTCTGACGGTTAAGTTCTGGGCGGCTATTGTGCCCTGGGGTGCGGTTGCCGCCCACTATTTCCTGCATCGCCTTGCGATCCAGCTCGAGGCTTTCCGGTAGATCTTGGATGATAAGTTTTGCCATGGTTGTTGCCCTCCGGTAACCGGCCCGATTGCAGTGAACTGAGTTGCTGTTGCAGTGTTAACGATTACTAGTATCCAGCTCTGCGGGCCGGGTAACGCCCTGTAATCAGCATAGCAGGCCCAGCCAGTAAGGCCGTTTACAGGTGATGATTGTTACGAGGCCAAATACGCGGATTAGAGGCTCCATCAGGCTGCTCTCAGTCATCGTCAGCGGCTGCACCCTGAGGCGTTAGGTCGCCGCCAGTGTCCGCCGGTGGGGGCTGTTCCGAAAGCTGCTGCTGCAGACGCAGCAAGGCTTGGTCGTTGGGCAAGATGGTCAGGCCTTCAAGGATCAGGGCTAAGCTCTCGACGATGGCCCCCCGGTCCTTGGCCCGGCTGGCCATGTCGTAGAGGCTTTCGCTGAGTCCGCGAATGGCGTTCTTGGCGGGCCCGTTTTCAGCGTCGAATTGAAGGATGGTGCGGTAACTCTCGTAGGCATTGTTGCCGCGGGGGTTGGTGTAACGGTGCTGGCGTTGCTGTTCTTCTGCGAGTGCCAACAGGCCGCTAATCAGCCGCTGACGGGTGGTCAATGCAGCGCGACGGGCTTCTATCTCTTCGCCTAGTTTTAGCAGTGGTGGATGGCCGGGTAGCACGCTTAGCCCCTGGTCGATCAGAGCCTGAGCTTCAGTATCCTGGCCATTTTCGATCTTCGCCAGGGCCTGCTCGGCATAGGCATCGGCTACCAGTTGCATACCTGTCAGCGCCAGGGGATGGTCTTGCGCCAGGGTCAGCAGCCGAGACAGGGTGGCTACTGCATTGTCGTTGGCGGGCAAGGTCAGTTGCCGGCGTTTGATCTGCTGTTTCGCCTCGTTCAGCAGCGATACTATCTGTTGTTGGTGGGTCACCTGTCGTTGCAGCTGCAACAGATCTGACTGCTGAGGGTCGATCCGCAACCCCTGCTGGATAAGTTTGTTACTGTTGTCCAGAGCGCCCTTTTGCCGCTCTGAGCGCGCCTCGGTCAGCAGTGCTTGCAGTTGTCGCAGCAGCTGCGCCTTGAGTGCCCGCAGACGCGGGTGCTGGGGTTCCAGCTGCAAGCCTTCGTCTACCCGCTGCAGCCCGTCCTTCAGCGCACCGGCGTTCAGCGTCGACAGCACCTGATCATGGATCACGTCAGGTAATGTTGCCAAGCCGCTGAGGGCCCAGTTGTTAGCGGGGTCAAGCTGTAAAATTTCCCGGTAGCTGCTCTGGGCGCTGTTCTCCACTGGGGTGATAATTTGTCCCCGGGTAATCTGTGATTGGGCCTGTGACAGCAACTGTTTGATCTGCAGGTGTTGTCGCTGCAGTGTTTCACGGGCTTGACGGCGCTGCTCCAGTTGTTGTCGCAGCGCCAATAATGGCGGGTGATCGGCCACTACCGACAGGCCCTTGTCGATCAGTTTCAGACTTTGTGGTTCCTGGTTATTTTGCAGCCGTTCACGGGCCAGTTCTGCGTAGCTGTCGGCCACCCATTTTATTCCGGCAAGGGCCTGGGGGTGTTCGGGTTCGAGTTCCAGTACTTGCTGCAGGGTCGCTAATGCATTGCGGTTGGCTGGCAGTGTCAGTTGCTGGTTGTGGATCTGCTGTTCGGCTTGCTCCAGCAGCGCCAGGATCCGCTGTTGTCGAGCCACCTGTTGGCGTAGGTCCAGTAGTTCCGGCTGCTGCGGAGCGAGCTTGAGTCCCCGCTCGATAAAAGCCACACTGCTGGCCATCGAGCCGCGTTGCAGCTCCGAGCGGGCCTGCGCCAGTAAGGTTTGGAGCTGCTGCTGCTTCAGAGCCTCGGCTTCGCGCGCCTGTTGGCGTTCAGTCAGGGTCAGTTGCAACGCTAGCAGCCCAGGGTGGTCGGCTTTGATCGCCAGTCCGGCCCTGATCCGCTGCCAACTGCCATCCTCGTCGCCCTGCTCGGACAGATGTTTGGCCTGCGTCACCTGCTCATCGGCCAGGCGTTGTAAGGCTGCTAAGGCTTGGGGGTTATCGGGCGATAGTGTCAGTACTTGTTGATAAATGGCGACGGTGGCCTGAATAAATGACTCATCATCCGGTTGGTTGATCTGCCGGCTGTTGAGTTGCTGCTGCGCCTGTTGCAGCAAACGGCTGATGCGTTGCTGCAGCAGTAGCTGTAACTTGAGATCCTGCAGCGGCGGGTGCTTCGGCGCAAGCTCCAAACCTTCCGCCACCAGCGCCAGAGCCTCGTTGATGGCGTCGTCCTTAAGTCGCTGCTGTGCCCGACTGTGGATCGCCTCGGGCAAGGAGGCGAGACCGGCGCTGGCCGCCTCATTGATGGGATCAAGCTCCAGAATGGCGCGGTAACTGGCTTGGCCATTGTCACCTGGGGGGCGGCTGAATTTCCCCTGCAGAAGTTGTTGTTCGGCTTGATACAGTAATCTGTCTATTACACGCCGCTGCTCAACCTGCCGCTGAATCACCAGCAGCGCAGGGTGGTTGGGGGACACAATCTGGCCTTTTTGTAGCAGCGCCAGTGCTTCGGTTTCTCGATCCTGGTCCAGTTGCTCTCGGGCCAGCTGGGCATAAATCCCGGCGATGCGCTGCAGTCCGTCCAATGCTTGGGGCTGCGCAGGGGCGTGCTCAAGGACTTGTCGTAGGGTCGCTACAGCATTGTCATTCGACGGCTTGCTGAGCCGACGAAGCTTGATCTGTGATTCGGCAAGGGCCAGCAGGTGGTGGATCTGTTGTTGCTCCAGTACCCGGCGACGGGCGGCTTGCAAAGCCTCATTGTCTGGGGCTAGGGTCAGACCCTGTTGCAGCAAATCGAGGCCGTGCTCAAGCTCGCCTTGTTCACCGGCTGTTTTCGCCAGGGCCAGTATCTGCTCGGGCAGCGCTTTCAGGGCTTGGCGGGCAGTGGCGTTTAGCGGATCCAGCGCCAGCACCGCCTGGTAGCGGGCATGGGCACTGTGATCTAGCGGTTCACTGAATTGTTGCTGCGCCGACAAACTTTCGCCTTCCCCCAGCAGCCGGATGATCTCCCTTTGCTGCTGCTGGCGGGCTTGGATCTGTGCTTCCAGACGGTCCTTAACACTTAGCAGCGGAGGGTGGTCGGCAAGCACTGTCAGGCCCTCCTCGATCAATGCATGGCTGGCGGATTCGTCATCCTGCCGCAGCAGCGCCTCGGCTCGGCTGGCAAAGAGATCGGCGATTTGCTGCAATCCAGCAAGCGCCTGGGGTTGGTCGGCTTGCAGTGCCAGGACTTGGCGGAAGCTTTCGACGGCGTTATCTCCGGGCGTCTTATTCAAGCGACGTTGCTCGAGCTGCGTGTTGGCTGCCGCGAGTAGACTGTCGATGCGGTGATCCCGCGCGGTCTGCTGGTGTAACGCCAACAGCGGCGGAGATTGCGCATCGATAGCCATGCCCTGATCAACCAGCCCCAGCGCCGCGGTGTAGTCCCCTGATCGTCTTGCCGCATCGGCCAACGCCACAATCTGTTCTAACAGGGCGCTAATGCCACGCAGTGCGACCGGGTTGTCGGGATCAAGATCCAGTACCGCCCGATAGCGCTGCCAGGCGCTGTCATCAGCCGGCTGCACAAAATGCTGCTGAGCGGCGAGCAGCTGCGCTTCCGACAGCAGTATGTCAATCTGTCTCTGTCTACGCAGGTCTATCAACGACTGCTGCAGGCTGATTAGTGCAGGAAACCGATCAACCATCGCCAGTCCCAGATTGATCCGGGCCTGAGCCTCATCGAGTTCGCCTTGATCCAATGCTTGCCGGGCTTGCTGGGCATAGGTTTTAGCGAGCAGTTGCATGCGAGTCTCTACTCGAGGATCCTCAGGTGACAGTTCCTGGAGTCCGCGGAGGGTGGCGACGGCATTATCGTCGGCTGGCTCCTCGAGACGGCCCGCGTTGATCTGCTGATCGGCCTGAGTCAGCAGTCCGGTGATCTTCGCCTCCCGTTCCCGTTCCAGTTTCTGCTGGTGGGACCGTTCCTGGGCCTCGTGGGCGCTGCGCTGCAGGCCCAACAGCCGTTCATTGCTGGCATCGAGTCGCAGACCGTTATCGGTCAGCGCCAGGGTGCGGTTCCAGTCGGCATTTTCATATGTGCGCAGGGCCAGGGTATGGATGCGGTCGAGCAGGGTGGCGATGGGTTGGAGCACCCGTTCGTTTTCTGGGTCCAGCCGCCGAATCTCCAGATAAGTATCAAAGGCGTTATCGTCTTTGGGGAAAAAAATTTGTGCGCGGGATAGTTGGCGTAGGCCATCGTCCAGCAGGCGTTCAAGGGTTTGGTTGCGCTGAGCTATCCGCTGCTGCTCCGCTCTGTCGAGATGGCCAAGGTAGAGCAGCGTAACGCTGAATATCAGAACCAGTACCGTTGTCGCTACGATCAGCGGCATACGCTTACGGCGGACGATTTTACGAATCTGGTGTGGAAAGCGCTGTTTGGCGAACTGTGACCGCCAATCGGTCATCAAGGTCTTGTACCAGACCTGAGTCTGGTCATTACTAATGCTGTCGTTCAGCAATACACGGATTTTTCCGGTGTCATACTGTTCTAAAATGCGGTCGATGGCGGCGACCAGCTGCTCGGCGTCTTGAAACCGTTTGGCAGCGGATTTGGCCATCATCTTATTGATCATGTCCTGCATAAAACTGAGCCGCTCCGGCAGCTTGGGAATCGCCGCATTGATATGTTGCAGCGCCAGAGCAAAGGGATCCGAAGCCGTATAGGGGCGGACACCGGTCAACAGTTCATAAAACACCACGCCCAGACAGTAGAGGTCCGAGCGGCCGTCCAGCTCCTCGCCCTTAGCTTGCTCAGGACTCATGTAGGTGGGCGTACCGATCGCCGCTCCTGTGGCCGTCAGGCCTGAGGTGGCGGCAGCTATTTCCTTGGCGATGCCGAAGTCTGTCAGCACCACCGTACCGTCGGCGCGATACATAACATTGAGGGGCTTGATGTCGCGATGGACGAAATGATGACGGTGGGCGTAGCTCAATGCCAGGGCGATCTGGCGGACGATATGCAGTGCTTCGTTAAGGTACATCGGGTGCTGCATGCGGTCCTTGAGGGTGCCCCCGGAGAGGTACTCCATAGCGATGTAGCAGCAGGTCTCACTGGTACCGATATCAAAGATGTTGACGATGTTGTTCTGTTCCAGCTTGGCAATGGTCTTGCCTTCCTGAATAAAACGTTTAGCAAAGGTGTCGTTGCTCGCCAATGAGGGGGACATCACCTTGAGGGCGACCTGGCGGCTCAGGGATGTTTGTTCGGCCAGGTAGACCGTGGCCATGGCACCGGTACCGATCTCCTTCTCGATGGTGTATCCGTCAATCTCCAGTAGCCTAGGCATTGCTGTTTCTACCTCGTTCAGGGTAGCGGCAGGCTGGCATGATGTGTTGCTGCTGAGACCGCTTCAAGGGAGAACGCTCTGTTGTTAAACCGGCCATGGTTATGTCCGTTTAAATACATCCCTGAAGTCGCAAATAACGGGGCGGAACATGTTATGACCGCTGGACATTCAGTCCTTCGGAACGCTGATGACTCTCTGTAAAGATTCAATGTTCTGCTATTTTATATAGAAGAGCATTTCTTGTTTGAGCATAGTTCAGTTGTCATCCATAAACCGCGTCTTAGCGGCTGATCCCGGTATGTAGACTGAATTTGAAAGCTTTCTTGTTCTTCTGTCGGTGTGTCCTCAAAGACTAAGGGATGCTAGGGATCATGCAATGTCGACCATTTCTTACGGTGACGGGTCCGATGTGGGACGTGTCAGGGAATTGAATGAAGACCGCTACTATGCCGACAGCGAACTTGGGCTCTGGTTGGTAGCGGACGGCATGGGTGGCCATCGCGGCGGTGATGTTGCCAGTACTATCGCCAGTGCCACAGTGGTGGAGGCTATTCGTACAGGGAGGAGCCTGAGCGAGGCTATTCAGCTTGCCCACGATGAGGTATTGGCCGCTGGTGAGCGGGGAGAGGGTGCGCCAAATATGGGCTCCACCATCGTCGCCTTGAGGGTGCAGCATCATCGCAATTATGAGATCGCCTGGGTGGGTGATAGCCGGGCTTACCTTTGGGACGGTCAATTGCACCAACTCAGTCGTGATCACTCCTATGTACAGTGGCTGGTGGATCGAGGTGAAATCACCGAGGAGCAGGCCCGCAAACATCCTAAATCCAACGTCATTACCCAAGCCCTAGGGGTTCGTGGTCAGAGCATCAGAGTGGACTGCCGGAACGGGGCATTGGAACAAGGCCAGAAAATCCTGCTCTGCAGCGATGGCCTCAACGGCGAGGTGAGCGATACGGAAATCAGTAAAATCATGATGAGCGACGGCTCCGAACAGAGCTTGGTTGACCGCCTGATCGAGACCGCTTTACAACGCGGCGGACGGGACAACGTTAGCGTACTGGTGATTTCAGCGCCATCGGGGAGCCTGGGTGTTGCAGATGAGGATACCGAGCTACTCAGCACACAGGAGTTGATCTTTCCCCGTTTCAACCGCCGCCGAAAGCGGTTGTGGTTGCTGGCCTTCGGCGTGTGCACCTGTGTCGCACTGGCTCTGGTCAGCCTATGGGGATGGTAACGGCTACCCAAAAGCGTGTTGCAGGTTAAGTCTGGGAGCTGGCGGATATACTGTTGATCTGCCCTAACGATTGTCGCTCAGGATTCGCTGCAATAGCGTTGCATCAGCCCATTTAGTTTGCGCTAAGCTAATTGAAACGGATGTTGGATGATGCTTTACCCAACCGTCGAGAAAGTAATGCCCATGCTTAAGTTAAAGTTTAAGGACAATCGCCAACAGCCGATAAGCATTACCGGCTCGACCTTGACCATCGGCCAGGATGAAAGTAATGACGTGGCCCTGCAGGAGCACGGAATCTCCGACTTTCACGCTGAAATCAGGGTTGAGGGTGATGGTCTTTATCTGGTCGATCTGCTTAGCGGCAAAGGCACCTACGTCAACGACCAATCGGTCTCGAAACGGCACAAGCTGGAAGCCTGGGACGTGATCAAAATATCCTCGGTGGAGCTGGAAGTGGTCGACCCGGCCAAGCACAGGCCCAGTGACTGGGCGCTAAAAGCTGAACTGGAGCTGTTATCCGGCCAGTTTTTTCCGATCCAGGGAACCCTGTTGGTGGGGCGTGAACAGGACTGTGATCTGATCATCAATGACCAGATGTTATCACGGCATCACGCCCGGCTTTGGCTGGAAGATGAAGGGCTGAACATCGAAGACCTGGATTCGGCCAACGGCACCTTCGTCAATGGCCAGCGTATTGATCGCGCCGAGATTCAGTCGGGTGACGAGATTCGCTTCGATAGCGCCGCCTTCAGCGTGATCGGACCGAAGGTCCTCGTCCAGGAGGATGACAATATGACCCAGCTGCGCCCGGCGCTGGATCTCGATGCCACCTTGACCCAGGCCCCGCCATTGACCATTCCCTCGGAGCCCAGGCCTGAGACCGCCGAAACAGCACCGGTCCCAAAAAGTATCACCGCCCTCGACCCAGCAGCGGACGCCTCTGACGGGATCCATGCGGCCGCTGCACCACCGACGGGACCGGACGTGGAGGCTGATTTTGAGGCCACCTCAATTTTCAAGGTGGCTACCGATTCCGAGAAAACCCAATTAATGCAGTCGCCACCGGCCTTTCTGCTGGGCGAGTCGGCATCCATTATGAACGATCGCTTCGCTTTAGACATCGAGCCTTGCCTGATTGGACGATCCCATGGCAGCAATATCCAACTGCTTGAACGTAGCGTCTCCGGCCGTCACGCTGAGATTTTCCAGCAAGGTGGTGGCTGGGCCATTAGGGATATGAACTCCAGAAATGGAACCTATCTCAACGATAAACGAATCACGACTTCAGCATTGATAGACGGGGATATTCTGCGGATGGGGCGCGTTGAGCTGCGGTTTGATTCGGGGGCGAACAAGGACCCCGATACTGCAGTATTCGAACTTAGCAAAGACGGTAAATCCTCGACACTCGGATGGGTACTTGGGGTCACCGCCCTAGTACTGGTGGCAGGGTTGCTGTGGTTGATGCAAGGTTAAACCACACGGGGCTGAGGCTAAGGACTTCGCGGAAGACGCTTTTAAAGAAGTTACCAATCTTGCCACTGTTTATGCTTTTTTGTTGCGTTGCCACCGACAGATGAACCTCGATGGTTAGTTTTGAGCCGACTCCTGCACAGCTGACTCCAGCGGCAAGCAGCCTAAAAATACTTCAAATTCAATTGATACAATAGAGATTGATCGCTGTTGGGTTTTATTTTCGGCAGTTGGTATCAATCCTGCTTTGATCCAAGCAGGTGTAAACAATGGCTGCTCTGCACGATGCTGTTGTTATAACCGTTTTAGCTCGAGCAAGCGCCATCTCGAGGTTTTATTTGTTGACGAGGAGTGTTGCTGAGGAGATTGGTATGAACAGAACTATTACCCTGGGGCTTGCCCTATTGCTGGTAAATCTAGGCGTTCAAGCGAATGAACCCTCGCCGGACATGGATATGGATATGGACATGGACATGGACGCGGAGAATACGTTGACGACGCTGGAGGAAACCGGGCTAGGGCTCAGCGGCCCTAGCGTGGAGGATTATCGTCGTTGCAATAGGGATTGTAAAACCCTCTGGTCCGTAGGGATGGACGCGGAGCGGCTCGAATGCGTAACAGGCTGTCGTAGCGTTCGCAGCCTCGGCATCATGCCGCTATTGGAGTCGCCTGAATAGTCCTGCTTCAGAGGGGGAGTCATCCGTTGCGGTGACGGGTCTTGGCTATACTGCTATCAATCGAGTGTAAAGGTTGCCGAAGGCTGTATGGCTAAACTACGGGAGCTTGAGCAGATCCTGGCCGATCATCGTCACTGGTTGGAAACGGATAAGCGTCAGGGAAAGCGCGCCGACTTGTCTGGCGCTGATCTGGACGGGGTGGATCTGTCCGGGGTGCTTCTGAGTGGCGCCAACCTCAGCGGCGCGTCCTTGAACAAGACCAATCTGTCTTCGGCACAGCTGAGCCATACCGACTTGAGTGGCGCCAGTCTGCATGGCGCCAATTTACGCCATGCAGACCTGTTACTAACCAACTTTAGCGGCGCCTGTCTCTGTAGCGCCGACCTTAGTGCCGCGACGCCGACCGGCGATAACCCCTATGTCAGTACCCGTCGCGGCCCCAAATTCAGGGAGGCGGATCTCACCGATGCCCGCTTGGTCGGCACCTATTGTTACCGTTCAGATTTCTCCGACGCCAAACTGATACGCACTGATTTTACCCAAGCTTACCTGTCCGATGCCGACCTCTGCGGCGCGGATCTTTCCTGCAACAATTTGTCGGAAGCGGTGCTGGTCAATGCGCATCTAGAAGGTGCGAACTTGAGTCGGGCTAACCTGGCTGGCGCGCAGATGGTACACGCCGACCTCAGCAACAGTCGGCTATCGGGTGCCAATATCAAAGGGGCGAATCTGGAAGCCGCTAATCTTGCCAACGCCGAAGTGGAGGGTATTCGCTACGACCGCAAAGGCCGCTACCGGGGAGTACGGGTGGCCTCTTGTTACGGCAGCAGTCGCTTCAAGCGCTTCGCCCAGGACCAGGATTTTATCGAGGAATTGAAAGATGGCCACCCGCTGCGCTACTACCTCTGGTTGCTGCTGACCGATTGCGGGCGCTCTCTAATGCGGGTGTTCTGCTGGTCTCTAGGGCTGGTGGTGCTGTTTGGTTTGGGTTTTTACGGTCTGGGTGAAGAGGCCTTCAGCGTTACCAATAAGGATTCCTTGGGATGGAATCTTTTTACCGTTATTTATTACAGCCTAGTGACCTTTACCACCCTGGGGTTCGGCGATATCACCCCCCGCACTCACATGGCCGCCTCACTGGTAATGCTGGAGGTGGTGTTGGGGTACTTGATGTTAGGGATGTTGATCTCAATCCTGGCGGATAAAGTGGCTCGAAGAAGCTGATAAATTTTCCGATATGTTGGATTAAAACGAACCAAATTCAGTTTCAGTGGGGGTCTTCGGAGTCTAATCTTCATCGCTAGCCTCACCACGAGCGCCCAATTATTGTTGCTTCCGTATGAAAAGACGATGTTTTCCTGGCTTGGCTTGATCCCTGCATTGCTATATCCCGAACGTTAACCTTAATCCATACCGTACAGATAGCTTGAAACCAGTAATCATCCTGCGGCATTGCTGCTAGGGAAGCAGGCTATGCTTATCGTTGTGATCGACATTAAGCCGTCAAAGCGAGCGGGTCGACCCTCCGACCGGAAAAGGCACACCCCGGTACAACGGATGGGGCTGGACTGGGCGCTGTGGGTAGGCTTTGTATATCCTACCTGGTCCCTCTGTGACCTCTTGATTGCTCGGTTTCGCGCTGCTGTTCTAGGGTATGGGTTACCCGTGAGGAAGTCGCTGTGGGCAGACAACAATATTCAAAAAGCAGGGTGCAACGGGCTGTCACTTTGGCTGAGTTGCGGGGGTATCGGTGGCAAACCTTTGGCGGGCTGTTGATAGCCGTTCTGTTGATGGCCGCCATGAGCGGCTGCGCAGGCTTAGCCGGTCCGGCTTATCAACGTCCCGAACTGGCCGCTAAGCCGGAATGGCGTCGAGGCGAGGCCTTGCCCAATGCCGCCGAAGTCATTCAGCATGATTGGTGGACCGGGTTTGAGGACAGTTACCTTAACGACCTGATTCGCAGGGCCATCAAGGATGATATCGATCTGCGGATACTCGCCGCCCGGATCGAAGTCGCTCGGGTAAGGGTGCAATCCGAGCGTGCGGGGACGTTGCCAAAATTCAATCTCGACACCTCAAAAACACTCACTCGGCAGGCCGGTCAAGCAGGCGTATCAAAATCCTATTCCGCCCTGGTCAATCCCAGTTGGGAGGTGGATATTTGGGGTCGGGTCAGTAAAGGTCTTGAGGCCGAGGTCTCCCAATTCAAGGCGACCGAAGCCGACTGGCGGGCCGGCTACCTGACCCTCGTGTCCGATGTTGCCAACAAGTATTTCGAGATCGGCAAGTTGGATCAACAGATTCGCCAGCAGCTCACCTCTATCGGTATGAATCAGAAGATATTGCTGATATATGCCAGCCAGCACAAAGAAGGGATGATCGCTGAATCCAAGTTGATTCAACAGCAGGCTGAGACCAATAGCCTGCGCAAGCAATTGCTGGAGCAGCAGCGCTTGAGAAAGGTCGCAGAGAACAATCTGGCGACCCTGTTGGGCATACCCGCCGGTGAATTTCAGCTACCCAGCCAGGTCCAGTTGGACGATATTAGTATTCCGGAAGTGCCGATAGGACTGCCTTCCGATCTGCTGTCCCGGCGCCCGGATATCATCGCCAAAGAGCTACTGGTGCTGGCGGCGCACCAAAAACTGGGGCAGGCTCGACTAGCCAGGCTGCCCAAATTCAGCCTCACCGGATCCGGAGGATTTACCAGTTCCGCGTTGAGCACATTGCTGAATAACTGGTCTCTGAGCCTGATACCGTCCCTCGCCATTCCGATCTTCGATCCCACAGTCAAAATCGACATCAAGGCCAATGAAGCGACCACCAGAGTGGCTGAAGAGGAGTACCGCAAGACCGTGATGAAGGCGTTTGAAGAGGTCGAAAACGCACTGGTTAACCTGTCTTCTCATAAGCAGCAACAGCAACAGCTGAGTCAGCGCTTGAAACATCTGAATCTGGTCAATCATACGGTTCACTCGCAACTCAAGGAGGGCATGGTTTCGGAGCTTCAGGTTCTCGAATCGGAACGGTCGTTGTTGTCCGCTCGGCTAGGAATGGCCGAACAAAAACAGCAGATATTGGTCGATACCGTTGCCCTATACAAAACCTTGGGCGGCGGTTGGGTGCAGCAGGATCTGATTCCGGTTGAGGGGAACACGCGCTGATGAATTCACCGACGTTGCTAAGCTTGTGCCTTGAGCCCATCAGTCATCCTGACCTGGGGGATATCCTTGTTGACGGTTGCTTAGTTGCGATCGGACGGATGGAGTCTCCGTTTGCTGAACATCCCAATGACGCTGTGAGCAAGCTTTCCCGACGCCATGCGCGGATCTTCCAGGAACAGGGACACTTTTATCTGACCGATCTCGCCAGCCGCAATGGCACCACGCTCAATGACGAGCGTGTTTCTCAGAAGCCGGTGCCGTTGACCGATACGGATATAATCGGTTTTGCCGATATCCGTTACCGGGTAGCCATCCGTGTTCACGAGCCACTACTTGAAACGGCGCCGAAGGAACCGCTGCGGCTGATGTTGGTACCGTTGGCGATGGCAGGGTGCAATCCGATCGTGATCAGCCAGTTTCCGTTCTTAGTCAGTAAGTCGGATGGTGTGTTTAGCCAGCACCCTGACATGTTTAAAGACTCCCTGAACTATATATCCAGACGTCATGCTCACCTTTACCTTGTTGATGACGCTCTTTTTATTGAAGACCTGAGTAGCACCAATGGCACCTTCGTCAATGGTGACAGGCTGGAGGAACATGCTAGGCAGCTGCAGGACGGCGACATATTGGCCTTCGGTAATCCAGATAGCTGTTTCAGGGCGGAGGTTAAACTGCCGCATAATATCCTGATCCACACGACTGAAACGGAGGTTGTCGCCGCTATTAAGGCATGGCGTGAGGCCGAGGAGGTGACCAGCGTTACCGAAAATCTGGCGCCAATTTTGGCCGGTAGCGAACGCGCTCCCGCCCCAGAGAGCGACTCCTCGGCGGACCCTGTTGTCGGATCTGAAGCGGCGCCAGCGCAAGAAGTCGAGATTGAACACGGTACCATCCTAGTCGATAAAGCCAGTCCGTTCCTGGATATTTTTTACGATAAGGGCGCCGAGGAAACCGATGTAGGGGCCGATGACGCGGTTAAGTTGGCGACGGACCCCGCCAGGGCGGAAAACGACAGTCCCTCCCGCCGGAAGATGCACAAAATAGGTGTGTTCTGGTCCGAACTGAAAGGTGCGTTGCGGGAAGAACCCGGTACGAAATCGCGGATGCCGGTGGTCTTGGGGGGGCTGGGAGCGCTGGTGCTGGTGCTGGGGGGCGGACTGATGATTTACCAGCGCGGCGCTCCGGAACGGCAGATAAATGCGTTGCTAGAGCAGGGTGATTATGCCGCCGGAGCGGCCTTAGCGACCCGTTATCTGGGTGAGCAGCCCGAGAACGAAGCTATAGGACTACTGGCCAAGAGTGCCATTCTCAAACAGCTGATGCCTGGTTGGCAACAGCAGATCGAGGAGGGCAATTTCGACCGTGCAGCAGCCCTCATCGCTCAAGCCCGAAGCTTGACATTGACCAATTCCGAGGTCTCGGCACTGATGGACCTGGTTGAATGGATGACTCGGCTAGAACGCTTTGTGCAGCGCCAGACTGGCGAAAACGCCCTAGTGATCTATCGGGACGAAGCAACGCTTCAAGGGCTGACCGACCAGTGGCAGGGTGATGCTACGGGCAATCGCCTCCGCTTGGGGGGGATCCTGCGTGTGGTTCCGAATTTCAAGACCCTGCATGCTGAAGTCATGAGCCATCTGCGGTTGCTGCAAAGTTACGAAACGGTTTATCTAAAGGCCAGTGACGCGCTCAAACAGGAGATCATTGACCTGCTGACTCAGGGACAGCTGCAGCCACTGCAAGCCCGGATCCGCAGTTTTCAACAGAAGTACCCTAAAGTAGGCGGCACTGAGAGGCTGCAGGCTGACCTGGACGATTACATCCGCCTGCAGCATCAGCTTGACCAGCGCCACCTAGTCGCGCTATTGCGGCAATGGCGGCAGACGACATTGCGGACGCCGCCCTTTCAACGGCATGCGGCAGAACACATCGCCTCGGTGCTGCCCCCCGAGACCGTAGCCAATAGCTACTTCGACAGTGTCGCCGCCTGGCGGGCCGGAAACGCCCAACAGGCGATCACGCTGCTCGAACCCCTGGCCGAGCTGCCGTGGGGCGATGTCGCCACAGCCACCATCGACCGATACCAACAAATCCACCAAGGGTATGAAGCGCTGGCTAGTTTGCAACAGCAGCCGGATTACCCGGACCAGCTGGTGCGTTTTTACCGGCAGTTGCACCAAGACACCGACGGTTACTATCTGCAAATTCTGCAACCGGCCTTCAGCGAGGCCCGTGACAAGCTGCTGAAACGGGCGGAGTCACAATTCGTCGAGACAGAAAGATACTGGTTGGCCTACCGCTCGGCAGGGGGGATCACCGGCTTGTTGCGTCTGGAGGAGTCGGTCTCTAAATCTTTTCGCCAGCGTGCGACGGAACTGTCCAAGGCCCTGCAATACCTGATGCTGGGGAGTGGCCATTATCAGCAACTGGCACTGGATTACCCGCCGCGCTGGGCGTCCCTCAGGGGCAATGTGCTGAGCGAGCTAAAACGTCAACGCAGCTGGTTGACCGACTTGGAAAAGGTGTTGCCGGAAAAACTGGTCAAAGTGAAGCTCAAGCTGCTACCACAGCCCACGCCAGTGGCCGACAGCCAGGTGTCGGGATGACTATGAACAGATCTGGAGGAGAGCGTTGTTATGGCCGCTGACGACAAAAAACAGCAGCAGCTGGTGGCTGCCTTGGCTGAGCACAGTTCTGAGGGGATCGATATTCTCAGTTCAGAGCCTTCGCGGTTAATCCGGATCACGATTCTGATCGTGATTACGATGCTGTTATGTGGACTGGCCTGGTCCTTTGTCGGCCGTGCCGATGTCATCGTTTCGGTATCCGGTTTGCTGGCACCGGAGTCGGAAGTGCGTCGGATCTATGCTCCTATCAAAGGGGATATGGAGGATGTCTATGTTACCGAGGGTATGCCGGTTTCCGAGGGTGATCTACTGTTCCGGCTCAATGCGCGTGGAGTGGTAGATTTAGCGGCTCGGGCCATGGATGCCCAGCTCAAGCTAGTGTCAGCGCAGCAGGAATACGATCTCTACCCTGACAACAAGCGCTTTGCCGAGCTTAAAATCAAGGCGTTTCAAGCAACAGCCAAGGCCGAGGAAGGGGTGTATGAGCAACGGATGAGCGCCAGCATGGAGATACTGGCGCAATCTCAGAAACTGCAGCTGGAAAAGGTCCGTTTCGACCTGGCCAGGGCCAAGGGCAAGGTGGACGGCGCGAAAGCGCAGTTTGAGAAATTCCAACGGCTACTCCAGTCTCCGGGTGGAGGGGGTATATCCCGCAAACAGGCCAATGAAAAAAAGGCCGCCCATCGGGCTGCGACGATCGGCTACCGGCAGGAACAGGGAAAGCTGGCCGAGCTGGAGATAAAACTCAACAAGGAGTATGCCCAAAAACTGTATGAGCTGGAGTCCAGCTATAAGCAGCTGGCCGAGGCCCGGGCACGGGTGCAAGGTGAAGTGCTGCAGTTGAAGACTCTGAAGAACCGGGTGGAAGTGGGATTACGCAGCGCCAAGATGAACGCCGAAGCGGCATCACGGATCAGCTTTGACAATATCGACGAGGATAACTTTCTACGGGTTTTGGCTCCCACGTCCGGGGTGGTGACCTTCATCAATTACGCCCAGGCGGGTGAGAAAGTCCCAGACAACCGGCCGGTTATCGGTATCGCTGCCGAAAATGTACGGATGGTGTTGCAACTCGAGATTCCAGAACAGAACCGCGGGCTGCTGCGTGAGCAGATGCCGGTAAAGATGAAATTCAACGCATTTCCCTACCAGCGTTATGGGTTTATCGCAGGAACACTGGAATTTATCGCCCCCAATACTGTGATCTCGCCCGTGACTAAAAAACCGGTATACCGGGGCCGAGTGGGCCTGGAAACGTATCAATTCGAGGCCCAGGGGCAGACCCACGCGCTGCGCTATGGCATGCGAGCTCAGGCAGAGATCGTTATCGAACGGCGTCGAATGATCGATCTGGCGTTAGCCCCCTTTAAACAGTTGAACCGCTAGGCGAAGTCGGCGTCCAGAGGCAAAAAATGGGCGTCTGTGGTTACGGAACGGAACTCTGAATTTTGCGCAGCATGTGGATTTACAGACCAATAAGATTCGAGCGAGGGCAGTGCCATGATGGTGTTAGCGAAAATTGATGAGGAAGTGATTAGCTCCGATGACTTTGTCAAAATCCTCAGGTTCCGGGCGGACTACGAGGAGCTGGTAGAACCCCTGCTAAGTGACAAACTGACCGTGCATGCGGCCCGGAAGCATGGGCTGACGGTAACCGATGAAGAGGTACAGGAGCGGGCGGATCAACTGCGCCGGCTGCAGGGTTTGCACCGGGCCAAGGAGATGATGGATTACCTTGCCGATACGGGATTGACCATCGAAGAGTACGCCGAATTCGTTCATGAGGGCTTGCTGAAGCAAAAGATGGTGGAGGAGGTGTGTTCGGATCAGGCGATTGAAGAGTACTTCCGGCTGCATTCGCCGAAGTTCGACACCGTCGAGATCCGACATATCGTGGTGGACTCTGAAGGCAAGGCGCAGGAACTTTGTGCGCTGCTGGAAGATGACCCGGACGGTTTCACCGATTTGGCCCGTGAGCACTCTCTCTCCTCCGACACCGCTGCAGAAGGGGGACTGTTGGGTAAGCTGACTCGCGGCACTCTGCCCGATGACGTGGATGCCAAGGCCTTCAATGCTGCAGCCGGTGACGTGCTGGGCCCCTTCGAATCTGAGGACGGTCTGTTGTTTGAAATCTTTCAGGTCACGGCTCTGCATCCGGCGCGATTAGACAACAACACTCGGCAAACGGTGCATAAACAGGTGTATCGACAGTGGCTGGAAAATCGTACCCAGGAGCATTTGATCGAAATCCCCTGATGCCGTCTAACTGCTCCGGCGGTGCGGATTTACGTCACCGTTATGGCTTGAATTGAATCAACCTGGTTAGGAGTCTGTCGGACTTAACACTGATCTACTGCGGAAACCCGAATTTGGTCATATTTTCACGATCACCCTCGTTAAATAGCTCGCTATTCGCCTCGGATGATCGAAAAATCTGCCTCAAATCGACTTTCCCTCGTTACGATCGGCCAAGTCCGACAGACTCCTAGCGATCTACAACCGTGAGGAGGTGCCCATTGAGCCCCGAGTCCATCGCCGAATTATTGGCATCGGTCGAAATCTTTTCACCCCTGAATCCCGCGGAGCTGCAGACTCTGGCCGCTGCTGCCGAACTGAAAAGCTTTGAATTCGGGGATCCGGTGATCAACACCGGCGATACCGCCCCGGGTATCTTTGTGCTGCAATCCGGTACGGTGCGGCTTTTCAACGAGGTTAACGGCAAGGAGAAGAGCCTCGGCGTCCGCAAGCAAGGCGAGGTATTCTCCGAACAGTCGATTCTGATTGACTATGTCCAAGAATATTCGGTGCGTGCTTCGGCCAAGACCGAATTATTGCTGATCCCACGCGAACCCTTGAGCCGGATCCTGGCCGGCAATGACCCGGCGCAGACGTTCATTGCTCGCTACGCAGCTATCAGCGCTGCCGGGGGTGTCGTTACCCGGCTGTTTGATCTGCGTGGCAAGATCGATAAGACGGAGATGGAAACCCATATCCGTACCCTTGGCATCAAGCGGGTGAAAGCCGGGCAGGTGATTCTGGAGCAGGATTCACTGGAGGATCGCCGGCTATATGTTGTACGCAAGGGGGTGGTCAAGGTGGTACACCAGGACAAGGAGGACGCATACCCTCTGGCCACGCTAGAACAGGGCGAGGTGTTCGGCGAGAACACCTGTCTGCATAAACAGGCGCAATTCGCCTCCGTCATCGCCCAGGAGGATGGCATTCTGTTGGTGATTCCAGAAGAGACCATCAACTTTATTCTTGACCATAACAGCCAAGTGAAGGAGGTGCTGGAGGAGCGAATCCGCTTCCATCAGCGGGAACTGCAGCGCCAGAGGACATTGAAAGAGCGCCGCAACCGCCGCTTGCTGCTGGACCTGAGTTCGAAACCGAAACTGGGTGAACGGATCATCAAGCGCTTTCCCCTGGTTGAGCAGGCGGAGGAGATGGACTGCGGTGCTGCCTGCCTAGCGATGATCTGCAAGCACTATGACATCAATCTGACCTTGGGGAAATTACGCGAGTTGGCCAACGTCACCACCGAAGGCGCCACCCTGGATAGCCTGGCCAAGGTCGGAGAATCTCTGGGGTTTAGCACCCGCGGCGTTCAATGCACCTACCAGTCGTTGTTAGGCTTTGATCTGCCCTTTATCGTCCACTGGGAGGGGTATCACTACATTGTTGTTTATGGCATCTCCAAACACTGGGTCTGGGTTGCCGATCCCGGGGTGGGATTCAAGAAGATGACCCTGGATGAGTTTGAAAAAGGCTGGAGCGGTACCTGTCTGCTGTTCACCCCAGGGCCGAGTCTGGCAAAACTGGCCGCGACCCGTTCGCCCTGGGTGCGCTTTGTCGGTTACCTCAGACCGTACAAGACACTGCTGAGCTACCTGTTCCTGGCGACCATGGTGATCGAGCTGTTGGGGGTGGCGCCGCCGGTGATCATGCAGAATGTGCTGGATAAGGTGGTGGTGCACCAGAACTATGATCTGTTGTTTATTTTGATCGTGGGGCTGGTGATTACCCACCTATTTATCGAGTTGACCTCGGTGATGCGGGCGTTTCTGTCGAGTTTCCTGGTGCGTAATCTCGATTTCAGCATGATGTCGCAATTCTATAAGCATACTATTTCGCTGCCGCTGTCATTCTTTAGTAAACGCCGCACCGGGGATATCTTCGCCCGGTTTCAGGAGAACGAGACGATCCGGGATTTTCTCACCGAATCGACCATTAGCACCATTCTCAACCTGATGATGGTGTTCATCTACTTTACCGTGCTGTTTATCTACAACGTTAAGATGACCCTGATCCTGATGCTGATGCTGATACCGATCCTGGTGCTGACCGTATCGATAACACCACGAATCAAGCACTACGCCCGCCGCAGCTTCGAAACCACCACCGATGCCGAATCGGTGCTGATGGAGTCCCTCAGTGGCGCCGAAACCATCAAGGGGATGGGGATCGAGCGTGCCATGCGGATCAAGTGGGAAAAGAAATATGCCAAGGCGCTGGAGGTGCAGTACAACGCCCAAAAATTTATCGCCCTGGTATCGACGGGCGGTCAGATACTCAATTCAGCGACCTCCATCATCGTGCTTTGGGTCGGGGCTACCCTGGTTCTGAACCAGCAGCTGACTATCGGTCAGCTGATCGCCTTCAATATGCTGATGGGCAGTGTGATGGCGCCGCTGATGGGGCTGGTGGGGTTGTGGGATGAGTTGCATGAAGCCGGCGTGGCGATGGAGCGGTTGGGAGATGTGCTGGACTTGGAGCCGGAACAGAAGCCGGAAGATATTTCCAGTCGGGTGCTGTTGCCGGATATTCGCGGCGATATCCGTCTGGAAAACGTCTATTTCCGTTATGGCGGCAAGGAGAGTGCCTATGTGCTGGAGAACGTTAGCTGTGACATCAAAGCAGGGGAGATGATCGCCATTGTGGGTCAGAGTGGCTCCGGCAAGACCACTCTGGCCAAGATGCTGGTGGGGTTCTATCCCCCCACCGAGGGTAAAATATTAGTGGATGACTACGATCTTAAACTGGTTGATAAAGAGTATTACCGGGCTCAGATCGGCTATGTGATGCAGTCCAATCTGCTGTTTTCGGGTACCGTGGCCGAGAATATCGCAGCGGGCGATGAGAACCCGGATCGTGGCCGCACCATCGAGGTGGCCAAGATGGCCGATGCCCATGGGTTTATTTCGGCACTGCCGTTGGGCTATGAACAGATGGTGGGGGAGCGGGGTATGGGGTTGTCGGGAGGCCAGATGCAGCGCCTTTGCATCGCCCGGGCCCTCTATCACGATCCCCGTCTGTTGATTTTTGACGAGGCGACCTCGGCCCTGGATACCCAGTCAGAGAGCAATATCCTCAAAAACATGCAACATATTCTCCAGGGGCGAACCGCGGTGGTGATCGCCCACCGACTCAGTACCGTCATGAATGCCGACAAAATTCTGGTGCTTTATGAAGGTGCAATTGTCGAAGAGGGTGCCCACCAGCAGCTGCTGGACCGTAAGGGGATGTACTATCAACTGGTTCAGAAGCAACTGGGGGGGTAATGAAAAGTCTTTTCCGCAAACAGACCTCCAGCGCCGCCTATGGAGGCCTGATCGAAAAAATCGAGGTGTTACGTTCAAACCTGCGCTGGTCTGCTGGATTAGATCCAGAAGACAAGCAGAAACTAATGGCCCAGGTGGCGGCGTTGCGAAGCGAAGTGATGCTGCTGTCCAGGCATGAGCGACTCAAAGGGGCCGAGGAGGAACAGTCGCCAACGGCGGAAGCACTGGCTCCGCTGCATAAGAGTGCCAAACAACGGCGTCAGGAACTGATCGATCGCAGCTTCACCTTCGAAGGGGTGTTCGGAGAGAGTCCGGCGTTACTGGAAGCGTTGGAGATCGCCGAGAAGGCGGCGCCCACCGATCTGCCTGTACTTATTGATGGTGAGAGCGGCACCGGCAAGGAGTTGATGGCTAAACTGGTGCACACCAACGGGAGCCGAGCGGACCAGCAGTTTATCTCCGTCAACTGCGGGGCGATCCCTGAAAA
This sequence comes from Motiliproteus sp., assembly GCA_036964625.1. Lineage (GTDB taxonomy): Bacteria > Pseudomonadota > Gammaproteobacteria > Pseudomonadales > Balneatricaceae > Motiliproteus. The sequence goes on along the minus strand of JBALTG010000024.1, from coordinate 18,503 downwards.
CCTGATTGAATCGGAACTGTTCGGCCATAAGAAGGGCTCCTTTACCGGTGCCACAAGTGATCGTCGGGGCAAGTTTGAGAGTGCCGACGGCGGCAGTATCTTTCTCGATGAGGTGGGCGAGCTACCGTTGCAGGGGCAGGTCAAACTGTTACGGGTACTGCAATCGAGTGAGATTCAGCGGGTCGGTTCCGATGAGGTTTTCAATATCGACACCCGTATCGTCGCTGCTACCAATAGAGATCTGCTAAAGATGTCCCAAGAGGGTTCTTTTCGCGAAGATCTCTATTACCGGCTCAGCGTGATCCAGGTAACCCTGCCGGCCTTGCGAGAACGACAGGATGAAATTCCGCTGTTGATTGATTTTTTCTGTGATGAGGCGGCTGAAAAACTGCAGCGCTCACCTCTCCAGCTAGCTCCACGGCTGCGTACCTTCCTGCTGGGTTATTCGTATCCGGGCAATATCCGTGAGCTGCGCAATATCATCTTCCGACTCTCCTGTCTGGCTGAGCGTGCCGCCGACCTGGAGCACCTGCCTCCGTCAGTACGGTCTTTCAAAGCGGCGTCAGCTGCAGTGGCAGAGGCCCCTGAGAAGCCGTTGAACCTGAGTGAATGCAAGCGGGCCGCTGGCGATGCGGCGGAAAAAAGTTATCTTGAACAGGGCTTGTCACAGATGGCCGGCAACGTCACCGAACTGGCTCAGAAACTGGAGCTCAACCGCTCCCACCTGCAGACCCTGCTGAAAAAGCACGGTATTCAATCTAAACAGTTTAAGGCGGAGAAACGCCAGGCGCACTGATCTTGACGCGACTCACGTGTTGCCTGGGTGCGTCCATTGCCCGCGATAGCGTCCTGCAGCGACGATGGCTGGTTATTAATCCGGCGGGTTAATAGGGGTCACCGCACGAAACGGACAATATTGTACGCTAAGGTTTTAACGGCGGTATTCGGATGGGGGGCTGTGGTTGAGTAATGAAGCTCCATACTCAGATCGACAAATTTACTTGTTATGGGGTCTGAAGCCCAACGGTACGAAAAGTTACTCTAAGCTTGGACAGATTTTCGGTATGTTTTTTCTTCTTGGACCTGGATTATCGAAATCTTCCTAAACAGGAGGCCGGTGGAAAAAAAACCCATAAGACCGGAGAAGACCCCATTCGCGGAGAATAACTCGATCTTACTCCGCGTTTTATGCGGATATTAACCTTGTCGATACGGTGACCAACAGGCATAATCTACGCAGAATATAAGGAGATTAGCGTGGTTTACCTTTGGGAAAGCAGTGATTGGCCAAACCTGACGTGGGACGCGCAGCACCTGTCCCCCCTACTCGCGCGTGTATCGCACCAACAAGGTCGATTGCTCGGCAAGATGGAATCGCTTGGCTTCGACCAGCGCTGCGAAGCACATCTCAGTACCTTGACAGAGGATGTCATCAAGTCGAGCGAGATTGAAGGCGAGATCCTCCCGCGCGATCAGGTTCGATCCTCGATCGCCCGGCGACTCGGCATCCAGATCAACGGGCTTGTCAGGGCAGACCATGATGTCGAGGGCGTGGTCGAAATGATGATGGATGCGACCGGTGACTATAAAGGCAATCTCACTAAAGAGCGCCTGTTTGGCTGGCACGCAGCATTATTCCCGACCGGGCGCAGCGGCATGAGCAGGATTGTTACCGGGGACTGGCGTGATGATGCCACCGGTCCGATGCAAGTCGTCTCCGGTCCGATTGGCCGGGAGAAGGTCCATTATGAGGCCCCGCCCGCGATACGTATCTCCCACGAAATGCAACAATTCCTGGACTGGTTCGAAAGTCCCGGCGAGGCCGTTCCGCTGCTAACTGCCGGATTGGCCCATTTGAGATTTGTCACCATCCACCCCTTCGCTGACGGCAACGGTAGAATCGCTCGTGCCATTGCCGACATGGCGCTGGCGCGCGCCGATCAAAGCAGTCAGCGCTTTTACAGCATGTCTGCACAAATCCGACGCGAACGGGAAGACTATTACACGATGTTGGAGCGGACGCAAAAAGGCGAGCTGGATATCACTCTCTGGCAGGAATGGTTCTTGAACTGCCTGCTGCGTGCGATTGAAGGCGCAGACCACACCATCGGCGCTGTCTTGGAGAAAGCGCGTTTCTGGCATCGTTTTGCCGAGGAATCCCTTAATGAACGCCAGATTAAGATCCTCAATAAATTATTTGATGGTTTTGAAGGCAAGCTGACGTCGACAAAATGGGCTACGATCGCAAAATGCTCGCAAGACACAGCTTACCGCGACATCACTGATCTCATCACTCGCGGCGCACTCCAAAAAGACCCCGGCGGCGGGCGCAGCACGAGTTACTCACTGATGCTCCGTTAAAGGATTTTTCTTCGCACTTTCGCGATAGCGCTACCCATGAGTACGGATATATAGAAAGGAGGCAAGGGAAATGACCGACGCTGAACGCATACGTGTCACACTGATTAAAAGCACCATTGGTCGACAGGCATCACATAAAGCCTGTGTCAAAGGGTTAGGCTTACGTCGGATTAGGAGTTCCGCCGTGCTTGAGGACACTCCCTCAATCAGGGGCATGATTGCCAAAGTGTCATACCTATTGCATGTCGAATCGGCGGCAAGCGCAATCGAAAGCCGACCTCTCGCAAGCAAAATGCTGCGGGAATCCGATAGAACTCGAACCGGACACCCTGGCTTTTTGTGGGAAAGGTCGGACTGGCCTTCGTTAACTTGGGTTGAAGAGCGTCTCAGCGAACCGCTGATGCGGGCTTCTCACGCACATGAAAGACTCTGCAAAGGGCTGGACGGAATAGATGCCGAGGCTCGCAATGAAGTCCACCTGCAAACCTTAACACAAGACCTCGTCAAATCCACAGAGATCAGAGAGACAGCATACGACCCAGAAAAAGTCAGGTCGTCCGTTGCACGGCGGCTCGGTATGGAGATCGGTGGCCTCGTCCCCTCCGACCGCAATGAAGACGCCGTGGTCGATATGATGCTAGACGCGACCGACAACTATGCGCAGCCGCTCACAGTGCAGCGTCTGTTTAGCTGGCACACAGCGCTTTTCCCCACAGGCCGCAGTGGCATGAGAAAAATTATTGTCGGGAATTGGCGGAATGACAGTAACGGGCCTATGGGGGTTCGCTCCGGGCCAATTGGCAAAGAAACCGTGCATTTCGAAGCCCCGCCCGCGGAGCGCGTGCCCGATGAACTGCAGAAATTTCTGAACTGGTTCGAAAACCCTGTAGACACCGACCCTGTGCTCGTTGCAGGGCTTGCGCATTTATGGTTTCTGACCATTCATCCGTTCGATGATGGTAATGGCAGAATCGCGCGCGCCATTGCCGACATGACGCTAGCCCGTGCCGAGCAAAGCAGCCAACGGTTTTACAGTATGTCGGCGCAAATCCGCAAGGAGCGCAACGCGTATGACAAGATCATAGAACTCTCGCAGAAAGGCGAACTCGATGTGAGCTCATGGCTGGAATGGTTCCTGAATTGCCAGGTGCGTGCGATCGATACCGCGCAGCAAACGCTGGATGCCACGCTTGAAAAGGCACGCTTCTGGCAACGCTTCAAGGAGGTCACCCTGAACCCGCGTCAGATCAAGATGCTAAACAGACTACTCGATGGATTTAACGGCAAGTTGACGTCGACAAAATGGGCTAAAATCGCAAAATGCCAGCAGGACACAGCTTGCCACGATATCACCGACCTCATCGCCCGTGGCGCACTCCAAAAAGCCCCCAGCGGCGGGCGCAAGACAAGTTATTCGCTGGTGATCGACACCCAAGACAGGTAAAAGAAAGGTAAAAGAAAGGACTTAATGTGGCCGAGTAATAAAGATCTTAAGTATTAAAGCCTCATCTGAGTAATAAAGTTTCATACTCAGGTCGACTGGCTCACTGTATATGCGCCTGTAGCTGTCACTCTGGGTCTGTCGATTCGAGTGCGAGCCAGCGGCAAGAATCGACACAAGGCGCCGCTCGTCGTTCCTTGATTTTCGTTTAATGTTGCTTCAAAGCAGAAGTCAGCCGGTGGAGACACTGGGCCGCTGATCAGGTCGCTTCGGATCGCTGAGCATGAGCGATATTCAATCTGGGGATGGACGAGCGAGTACCTACCGCCCGAGAGTGGATGGTGAATGCGGGAACACCTGACTTCAGCTGTTGCGCCCAGAGCAGAAGTTGTAGTTGGCGAATGCCTCAACCCCCTATATACATCAGAATCAATAAAGCAGACATAAATTTTGTAGCTTTGGGCAGCAAGTAACTGCGTCGGTTACAACAGCGCTGTCGTTCGATGAATGTTTGTTTGAGTGCTCATGATCTACAAACCTTCCATGTAGCCGACACTACACGATCACTCTGTGAGTGTCTTAGTTTTTGCAGGGAGTGTGTTTGGCAATAGCCGAATCCAGTGCCTTGATCATGCCTGCATTGGTTTTTATTGCGATCAGTCCCGGCGGCGACGCTTCACGTGGCTGGGGTATCCCAATGGCGACGGATATCGCCTTTGCTATCGGGGTGCTGGTGCTGCTCGGGAAGCGTATCCCAAAACCCCTTATCACCTTCCTTATCGCTTTAGCGATTGTCGACGATCTCGGTGCCGTGTTGGTCATCGCCATTTTCTATACCGAGCAGATCAATCAGTTCTCCCTGGCCTGGGCTGCGGGTCTATTCGGGGTGCTGATCGTGCTCAACCGTGGTGGTATCTGCAAATCACTGCCCTATTTACTGGTGGGAATGCTGTTATGGTTGGCAATGCTCTCCTCTGGCATACATGCCACTATCGCCGGGATATTAACCGCTTTCACTATTCCAGCTTTTCCAAAATATGACCCTCGACATTTTTCTTACTCCGTTCGATCTTTGATGAAGCGTTTCGACACTGCAATTAGCCAAGACGAGAATATAGTTACCAACATTAACCTGCGGGGTATTGCTCAATCACTGGAAAGCGGTGCAGCCCAAGTACAGACGCCGCTTCAGCGGCTGGAACATCAATTTCATCTACCAGTGGCGCTGTTGGTGATTCCACTCTTCGCATTGTCCAACGCTGGCGTACCACTGGACGCCGCATCCTTAGGGCAGGCCATTCAGCATCCCGTGACTTTGAGTGTGATCGCAGGGCTGGTGGTGGGCAAGTTCATCGGCATCGCTGGCGCCAGTTGGCTGGCACTGAAAGTTGGAATAGGTATTTTGCCGGAAGGGACCCGGTTTGCTCATATCGTAGGCGTTAGCTTACTCGGTGGGATTGGTTTCACCATGGCAATCTTTATCGGTGATCTGGCTTATTTGCACCAGCCTGAGCTGCAGGTGCTGGCCAAGACCGGCATCCTGATCGCCTCACTGCTGGCTGGAATCGCGGGTTGCGCCTGGCTGTGGTGGTGTACTCGGCTGGATGTAAAGAGAGAAGTCCAGAACGATGAGTGACATCTCCCATACTTCGCTGGGCGCACGAATGCCACCTTAAGGCATGTTCGCCGGTTGGTGAGTCACAGTTGGCTCGAACGTGCGATCGTCGGCGTGATTCTTGCAAGCGCGGTATTGATGCCAGGTATCCCCTAACCTCCCCCTGTCGGCACCGAATGGCGTTGGCAAAGCGCTGGCCGAACTTGCGGCACTACTGCCGTACTGTTTCATAGGTCTCATTCATGCCTCGCGCAGCCAGTAGCTCCTCGACATCGAGGTAGCTCAGGACGAAACGGTAGTAGAGCCAGACGGTGTGACTGGTGATTTCGTTGGGATAGCGGTGAACAGAGTAGGGTTTGCTCGGTGTTTTCTTCAGGCGACTATATCGCTTCCCTGATGGTAGCGGTTAAGTTGACAGTGCCCTCTGTTGAGCTATCTTGATAGCATCTCTGCATGTGCTTTTATTGTTGAGCACCGTTGGATGCGATACAACAGTAATTGGCGTGGATCGAAGCATATGGAAATAATAATGCTAGTTTGACTTCAAACAATTGCAAAGCAAGAAACTCCTGACCACGTCCGAGATGATGAACGCTGCCGTGTTTGTCGAGCCGGGGCGGTTTTCCTGGACGACAAGCTCATGCCCGATGCCACGCGCGCGCTCGAATACGAAACCGTGGGCTAGTCAGCCCGCAATTTGATGGCGTTCCCGTGGATCGACAAGCGTGTTCGCGCGGCCGAGCTGTCACTTCACAGCTGGCATTTCAATATTGCCGAAGGCGCCTTGTCTGCGGTCGGCGAAAGCGCTGAGCTCGTTCGGATCAGTGGCTGAACCTGTCCGTACACTACAGCATCAGGTGCAGTCAGAGAATCGTGTTCAGGGCGTAATGTCAGACCGAGGAGAGGATAATGAAGCGGTTCAAGAATATCCTGTATGTGACCGATTCATCAGGGGTGGTCCTCAAGGCGTTTCACCATGTCTGCGGCCTCGCAGAAAGGAACAATGCCCGCCTGGCGGTGGTCCTGTTGATGGAACCGATACCGCCCTATCTGACACGGCTGACGCCCCACCGGTTTCGACAGGTCCGGAACAAGGAGACAAAGGCCCCGCTGGACCGGTTATTGATCGGGCCATGAGCGAAGAGAAAACGTTGCGCCTGCTCATGTGATTTGAAACGCCGCATCTGTCGCCTCCCGCTGCCGTGTCGGTTGATGGGAACCTCGGGCCGGTTGTTCAACCGTCCGCCTTGGCTATGCATGACAGAGGGCCTGATCTCTCTGCGCGCGGCTCCATAACTGCGCAGCATGTCGGTGACAATGTGCCTCGGAGCTTGGCATTCTCCCTTTAGCAATTTACGGAAGAATGCCTTGGCAGGGCGTTGTAGTTATCCAGGGCAGTTTTTCCGGAATCGGTGATCCGGCGTTCCTGAAACACCAAGTGGCAGCGATTGAAGGGGTGATCGATATCAAGATCCACGCGACGTTTCTCACCCTATTATTACGGTACTGAGTAACGACGCAGAAGCCAATGGACGGAGAGCGTAACTGAATCATGACCCCCGTATTTAGCAACGTATTTACCGAAATGGCGGTGCTGCTGTTGATGGCCGCTGTCATCGGCGCCATCGGTGTGCGGCTGCGACAGCCGCTGATCGTCGCCTTCATCCTGGTAGGCATCCTGGTAGGGCCATCGGTACTCGGCTGGGTGTCGGCAAACGACCAGGTCGATCTGCTGGCCAAGCTGGGTATCGCGCTGCTGTTGTTTGTGGTGGGGCTCAAGCTGGATCTGCATATTATCCGTACCATGGGTCCGGTGGCGCTGGCCACCGGCCTGGGGCAGGTCACCTTCACTTCCATCGTCGGCTACTTTATCGCTCTTGCCCTGGGGATGTCTCCGGTGACCGCTCTCTATGTAGCGGTGGCGCTGACCTTCTCCAGCACCATCATCATCGTCAAGCTGCTGTCCGACAAACGCGAGGTGGACGCGCTGCACGGGCGCATCGCCATCGGCTTACTCATCGTTCAGGATGTCGTGGTGGTGCTGGTAATGATTGGCCTGACCGCGCTGGGCGAGGCCGGTGATGCCGCCAGCCTGGGACGAGAGGTGGTCGAGGTATTAGCCAAGGGCGGCCTGTTGATTGTCGCCATCGGCTTGTTGATGCGCTATGTGTTGACGCCGCTGTTACACGGGTTGGCGCATTCACGGGAATTGCTGGTGTTGTTCGCGATTGCCTGGGCGGTAGCCCTGGGCGCAACGGGCATGCATCTGGGTTTCGGCAAGGAGGTGGGCGCCTTTCTCGCCGGTGTGTCGCTGGCCTCTACCCCTTACCGCGAGGTTATCGGCGCGCGCCTAGTGAGTCTGCGGGATTTTCTGCTGCTGTTTTTCTTTATCGATCTGGGCGCCGGGCTGGAGCTGGCAATGCTCGGCGTACAGGTGGTGCCGGCCATTGTTCTTTCGCTGTTCGTGCTTATTGGCAACCCGTTGATCGTCATGGTCATCCTGGGCATCATGGGTTACCGCAAGCGCACCGGCTTTCTGGCCGGTATGACGGTGGCACAGATCAGCGAATTCTCCCTGATCTTGGGGGCGCTGGGCCTGAGCCTGGGCCATATCGACGCCGACACCATGGGCCTCATCACCCTGGTGGGGTTGACCACCATCAGCGCCTCCACCTACATGATCTTGTACTCCCACCCCCTCTACGAGCGGATCTCCCCCTGGTTGGGTGTGTTCGAGCGTAAACGGCCGCACCGGGAAGATGCCCGGGATCTGACTGCAGATGAGAGCGGCGCCGATGTCATCCTGTTCGGTCTGGGGCTGTTCGGCGCCGGGATTGCAAGGGAGCTGCGGCAACAAGGCCATAAGGTGCTCGGTGTGGATTTCGATCCCGAACTGGTGCGCCGGCAGGAAGGGAACGGTTATGCAGTGCGCTACGGTGATGCCGAAGACCCTGAGTTTCTCGCCACCCTGCCACTCGGGCAGACGCAATGGGTCTTGAGCAGCGTGCGCGAGAAGCCCATCAATCTCACCCTGCTGCACGGCCTGCGCGATCATGGCTACAAAGGCCGTGTGGCGGTAACGGCTCACAATCTGGCTGATGCCGAGCAATTGAAGCAGGCCGGTGCCGATCGGGTGCTGATTCCTTATGCCGATGCAGCCGCGGAGGCTGTTGATAATCTGTTTGGTGCGAGTGGCAACAGCGGCAGTGAGGAAACGAGATGAAACGATTCAAAAACGTTCTTCTGGTGGGCGTTGGTGCACGGAGAAGAACAAAGCGGAATTTGGCCTTATATCCAAACCCTATGAGCTTTTTTCCATACTGTGAACGGATTTCGGGCGTCCAGCATCTAACACGCGATTGAGGACCGCCACGCCGATGGCGGCTTCGGCATCATTGCGGTCATGCTTATCGTTCTTTCGATAAGGCGCTACGAACTGCTGCGCCATCAGGCGGACGTCATGCCCTAGCTTTCGAAGCTCACGCGCCCAGTAGTGAGCTCCACCGCAACTTTCCATACCGACAGCACAAAGTGTAGCTGGCAGAATAGTTCTAACACCGTATTCCGTTTGATAGTCTTACTTAGCACCACCTTTTCCTCGGCATCTACGCCGACAACTTCAAAAACGTTCTTTGCCTAATCCAGGCCGACTCGCATAATTTTCATGTGGGCTCCCTCTTTTCGATTGTGATACCTACTTCCAATCTGGCACATAGATTGTGATAAGAAGGGGAGTCCATCCCAATTCCCTAAGGTCAGGCGCGGCAACCTGACACCCTCGGCAAGCATCGCGCCGAACCGACAGGCAGTCAGTCCGCCCCCCGGTCCGGCTCACCGCAACCGCTCAGCAACTCCGTCCGGGCTTGGTCACGGAGTTTGAGCGCCGCCGCCCAGTCGCTCCCCTCAGGCATCAGAGGCTTACCCACCAATATTCGAACGTTTCCCCATCGTGGCAGCCAGGAGCGGTCCCGAAGTTTGGAGCGCGACCCACGGATACTGATCGGCACCAAAGGGACATCCGCCTCGGCAGCTGCCGCAAAGGCTCCCATATGAAAGGGGCGCAGGCCGGGTATACGGTCGAAGGTCCCCTCGGGAAAGAAGATCAGCGACTGGCCTCGGACGACATTGTTAGACAGTCGGCGGGCATCGGCGAGCCCGCGCTGCAGGTCGAAGCGCTCGACAAACTCCGTCCCCAGGCGCGTGAGCAGCAGATGCAGAAGCGGGTTGCGTTTCAACTCGACCTTGGCCACAAAGCTGAAGCGCAGGGGCAGAACCGCCGTCAACAGCAGTCCGTCCAGATAGCTGCAGTGATTGGCAACCAGCACACAGTTATCGGTGGGAAGGTACGCTTCACCCTCAAACTGAATTTGGGTCGCACTCAGGCGGGCGGCCAGACGCACCCCGGCTCTGGCCAAGGCTCGACACCAGTCATGCCTGGGCAGCGGTACCATCAGCAGCCAGACTCCCAGCCCCAAAGTCGCCAGCAGTCCCCAGAGGTAGCTGCCGTAGAGATACTCGCCGAGGGTTCGGCCGCCACGGCGGATCTGCGGCACGATGGCCACCAATGCCAGGCGGCTGAGCTGCCACCAGAGCGCCGTCCGCCCCTTGCCGATCTCCCCCCGCAGGTAGAGTTCACGGCAGGCGGCCCGGCGCACCTTGCCGCTGGACGTCTTGGGTACCGCATGCAAGGGGGCCAGCACGATCTCGTCGGCCACGCTGCCCAGCAATGTCAGGCAGTGACGGTAGATCTGCTCCTGCAGCTCCTGCCTCACGCCAGGCTCTTGCTCCCGGGTTTCCGCTACCACCACCAGCCGCTCGCTGCCCTGCTCCTGCGGGCAGGCGAATACCGCCACGCCCCCTTTGTGAATCCCGGCAATACCGCTGACCGCCTCCTCCAGCTCGTGGGGATAGAGGTTGCGGCCGGCGCGGATGATGATGTCTTTGCTGCGGCCGGTGATGAACAGCTCGCCGCCAGCCATATAGCCGCGATCGCCGGAATCGAGCCACTCTCCCCGGAACAGCTTGCGGGTCTGGGCGGGATTGCGGAAGTAGCCGCTGGTGACCGAGGGCCCCTGAAATTCCACGCCCCCCTCCTGGCGCTCGGGCAGTTCACGTCCCTGGGTATCGACGATGCGGATCTGGTGGCCGACCAGGGGGCAACCGACGGATACGAACTCCAGGGCGGTCGGCTCGTCACCGGCGGCGGGCAGGGCACGGCCATCACGCATCAGCGGCTCGCGGCGAACGCGATCGATCAGCGGCTCGCGCTCGAGGGGTGGAAACGCCAACCCCACCGACGACTCCGCCAGGCCATAGACCGGCAGCAGGGCTTGCGGGCGCAATCCATAGGGTCGCAGGCGCTCGCTGAAATGGCGCAGGGTCATGGGGCTCACGGCCTCCGCCCCGTTCAGTGCCGCCCGCCAGCAGCTGAGATCCAGCCCCTCCAGCTGTGGCGCCTGCAGCTTGTGCAGACAGAGTTCATAGGCGAAGTTGGGCGCCGCCGACAGGGTACCCCGGTGGCGGTGGATCAGCTGGAGCCAGAGCTGGGGACGGGTCAGAAACAGCAGCGGGGAGAAGGCCACCAGGGGCGCGGCGTGGTAGAGGCTGCCCAGCCAGGCACCGATCAGTCCCATGTCGTGATAGAGCGGTAGCCAGCTGACAAACACATCGGTGGAGTCCACCTGCAGCGCCCGTCCGAAGGCGCGGATATTGGCCAGCAGGTTGCCATGGGTCAGGATCACCCCCTTGGGATTACCGGTACTGCCGGAGGTGTACTGCAGAAAGGCGGTATCCTGCCCGCGGGCGCGGCACTTCAGGCTGACCGGATCGACCTCCGCAAATTCCGTCACCGACACCAGACTCTGCAGCGTCGCCACTTGGGATTGTAGAAGCCGCGACACGTCCTTGGCTTCCGGCACCGTCACCATCAGGCAGGCCTGGGCATTGTCGAGAATTCCGGCATGACGCCGCAGATGCTCCTCCAGCTGAGAGGGGCGCAGCGGCGGATAGATGGGAACAGGCACGGCACCGGCCAACAGGATGCCGAAGAAGGTGGCGAAATATTCCCGCGAGGTGGGGAGCATGATGGCGACGCTCTGCCCCGCCAGCACGCCCTTGGACAGCAGCAGGGTCGCCACCCGCAGGGCCTCGGTCTTCAGCTCACTGTAGCTGATGGTATCGAACTGCTGCGCGTCCCGGTACAGGTAGATGTGAGGGCGATCCCCATGGGCGGTCACATGCCACTCCAGCACCTCCTGCAGGGTTTCGGCATGTTCCGGCACGGATTCGGCGGACTGGAGCTGCACCTCCGGCACCAGATCGCCTCCGGCCTCCCCCTCTCGCCGACGCGCTCGGAGCACCTCGCGCAACAGGTCACGGGGGGTCTCGGTGACCATCAGCACTGACTCCGGCAGGGTCACCTCGAAGCGGTGCTCGATACGCAGCAGCATCTCCGCCCGGGCCAGGCTGTCGAACCCCAGGTCCTGATCCAGGGAGCTGTCGAGGCCGATGGACACCGCTGTAACCCGACCGGGCTGGAGCTCCTGTCTCAGGGTTTCCAGCAGTGCCAGCAGGATTTCTGCCACCTGTGAATCGCTGTGGTTGTTTTGTCCGGGGGTATCAACCATGGGTGGGTCTCCGCTGGCTGGTTCAGCGAGATGGCCCCGGTAAGGACTTTTTCGAAGGCTGGGGCCGGAATATCCTGCTAGCTGTTTGAATAGTTTAGTTGATAAGCCGGTAGGGCATGAGGGGGAGATGGTCGAGCCTAGTGGTTTTCCACATTCTCAACAAATACACACGGACTGCGATATCCACCGCTTCGCCACGGATATCGCAGCCGGTGATTTGAACGTTATCGATGATCCGCGAACGGCTGCTTAGTCCTCCAGAGTAACCGGCGTTACGAACCCCGGCGGTTTGACCGCAAGTATCGAACAGTCGAGCCGGTTGAGGATGGTTTCTGCCGTGTTGCCCATAAAGAACCCGGAAATACCAGTGTGGGCCTCTGTGCCCATGACCACAAGATTTACCTCAATCTCGTCGGCGAAAGCTGGAATCTGTTTGCGTGGCGAGCCTTTCAATAGGTGTACTTGGGGATTGAGCCAATTCGGTCCGCTACCCCTCGTACCACTGAGAGAAAAAAGGCACTTAAGCCGCTCTTGTCAGCTGGTTATGATCGTTGAGCCAGTATTGGATGAAGAGCAAAATTTCAGCGGTAAGGATATGGACACCTTCGCTGTATTCCGTGTCTCCTATACAGCACGGTCGTTCAGTAAAAGCCCTCCAGTTGCTTGATCATTCCTTCGCTATTATTTGAAAGGTACTCGATGAATGTTTGTGCGGCGGGCGACAGCGTTTTCTGTTTTAAACTTACCGCATACCAGTGCTTGCACTGCGGGAAACCTTGAACGGGTAGTTCAACGAGATACTTGCCCTGCAACTCCATCCAGACGCAGTGGCGCGAGAGTATCGAAACCCCCAGACCGGCCATCACGCCCTGCTTGATCGCTTCACTACTACTCAACTCCATAGCACAGCGTACCGATGCGTCATGTTCAGAGAATAGCTCTTCTGTTGAGAAGCGCGTGCCGGAACCCTGCTCCCTTAACAGGAACTCCTCTTTCGCAAGTTGATTGAAGTCAATGGTTTTTTCATTCGCTAGCGGGTGACTGGGGGCCGCAATCGCCACCAACGGGTTGGAAAGAAACGGCTCTGCATGTACAGACAGCTCTGAGGGAAGGTGCGATAGGATAACAAAGTCGTCTTGATTGTCCGTTAACCGGGCGACGATTTGCGTACGGTTTGCAACTGACAGCTGAAACCTGATTCCCGAATAGATTTGACGAAACGCCCCCATCAGGTGCGGGATGAAAAACTTGGCGCTGCTGACCGCGCTGATCCGTATCGTACCTGCCATCCCACCCTGCAGCTGCGACAGTCGCATCTTCATATCGTCAAGCTCCTGGAAAATTATGCTGCAACTGGTTAGTAGCTCCCGACCGGCCGCGTTCAGATGCTTGCGGCGCCCGATTCGATCGAATAGTGCAGTCCCCAGCGTATCTTCCAAGTGACGGATCTGAATGCTCAAAGCAGGCGGTGTCAGATGCAACGCTTCGGCCGCCTTGCTGAAGCTGCCCAATTGGGCTGTTCTCTCAAAGAGCTTCAGCTGATGCAAAGTGGGTTGGGTTTTCATCGACCACCTCATTTACAACTATTTTAGTTTAGTAAAACTAATATCTGCATAATAATTGAATTATATTTACCATTCAATTTAAGTAGTCTTGCACAACATCAGCAATACAACGGGAGGCAGCCATTGCGCTGTTAAGGGGCGTTGCTTGAAGTGCTGCGGGATCAGCTTCATCCCCGGATGAGCGTATTGATCAAGGGATCGCTGTTTATGGCCATGGATAAAATTGTCGGCGCTATCGTGTCGGACTCATCCAAGGAATACCCAGCTGTTGCTGCCGGATAAAAATCATTAAGTGTAAAACAACCAAGGCATGTTTCGTCCGTCGACGATCTCATCCTGGTTAAAGTCGATTTTTTACATAGAGGTTGAGGATAAATGACATGCCCGCTACAGATAAATTAGTTCAGGGTTATCAGCGATTTAGAGCCGCATATTACCAACAAAACAAGGATCATTTAATCAAGCTTGCGCAGGCAGGCCAGGCTCCAAAAATTGCGCTGGTATCCTGCTGCGATTCCAGAGTCGAACCCTCGATCATTATGGACTGTGATCCCGGAGACCTTTTTGTGGTTCGTAATGTTGCCAACCTGATCCCCCCCTGTGAATGCGACCACAGCTTGCACGGCACCAGCGCGGCTCTCGAATTTGCGGTCACAGGCTTGGAAGTCGAAAGCATCATCGTCTTAGGGCATGCCCAATGTGGCGGCATTAAATCGCTCATGGACAAAGCCGAGGTGTCCAATCCTGACAGTTTTATTTCGAGGTGGATGAGTCAGTTGCAGGGGGTTCGAGAGCGCGTGCTGGATAACAGTGACTATACGACATCAGCAGAACGTTACCGCGCCTGTGAACTGGAAGGGATTATTCAATCCCTGGAGCATTTGATGTCGTTTCCCTGGATCCGTACGCGAGTCGAGGCGGGGGAGTTGAAGCTGCACGGCTGGTATTACGACCTAAACAGCGCTGAGCTATTCGCATTGCAAACCGATACCCATGAATTCCAGAAAATCAGCTAATCCAAATCAACCATGGTAAGAGAAGAGATGAACAGCAACGCATCACCTATAGTCGGCATTATAATGGGCTCAAAATCCGATTGGGATACCATGAGCCACGCAGCAGATATCCTGGAAACGCTCGGTGTTCCCCATGAGATCGAGGTGGTTTCAGCCCATCGTACGCCCGAAAAACTATTTGAATATGCATCTTCCGCAGAATCTCGCGGACTGGAGGTGATTATCGCCGGTGCCAGGGGGGGCTGCTCACCTGCCGGGCATGACGGCGGCAAAAACACTGCTTTCGGTGCTCGGCGTACCGGTGCAGTCCAAGGCGTTGAACGGCATGGATTCACTGCTATCCATCGTTCAAATGCCAGCGGGGATACCTGTTGGCACTCTGTCTATCGGTAAGGCTGGGGCATCGAACGCGGCCCTGCTAGCAGCTGCCATGCTGGGTAGCAAGTATCCGCAATACCGGGAATCGCTCAACAACTATCGGTGCCAGCAAACGGAAACGGTCCTTGCCGCCCCTGACCCGCGAGAGACGACAGCATGAAGGTGTCGATACTCGGGGGCGGACAGCTCGCTCGTATGTTGGCCCTGGCAGGCCACCCCATGGGGCTGGATTTCCTGTTTCTGGATCCGTCCGCAGATGCGTGTGCAGCGGCGGTGGGAAAGCATCTGCAAGGCGCCTACGATGACAGCGAGCTGCTCAAGCAGATGGCCAAACAGGCGGGCGTCGTCACCTTTGAGTTCGAAAATGTTCCCGCAACCAGCATCGAGCGCTTGGCAGCCAACGCTCCAACCTACCCCCCCGCTCGCGCACTATCGGTGGCACAGGACCGTCTTAAGGAAAAGAATCTATTACGCGAACTCAAGATACCTGTACCCCAGTTTGCTGCGGTAAACAGTTTGGCTGAACTGGAAGCCGCTGTAACATCTATGGGTCTGCCGGCGGTGCTAAAAACACGCACACAGGGGTACGACGGCAAAGGTCAGGCGGTGCTGAGGCAACCCGAAGATACTGAGCGCGCCTGGCAGAAGCTCCAAGGCGCCCCGGCACTCCTGGAAGCCTTTGTGCCGTTCGAACGAGAGCTTTCCATTATTGCAGCGCGCAGTTGCCAGGGTGACATGGTGTTCTACCCGGTTTCTGAAAATACCCACCACGAAGGCATACTCCATTTTTCCGTAAGCCGGCCTGACGACCACATGCAGCAACAGGCTGAGGCGTTCTCCCGACAGGTCGCAGAGGCTCTCGATTATGTTGGCGTGCTGACATTGGAACTATTCCAGGCTGGAAACAAGCTACTTGCCAATGAAATCGCCCCCCCGGGTACACAACTCTGGCCACTGGACCATCGAAGGAGCGGAAACCAGTCAATTCGAAAACCACCTGCGAGCGATCCTCGGTCTTCCCCTAGGGGCCACAACGGCGGTCGGATACAGCGCCATGGTGAATTTTATTGGCTCCATGCCGGATCCATCTGCGGTACTGTCTATTCCTGGGGTGCATATGCACGCCTACGGGAAGGCGAATCGTCCTGGGCGAAAAGTTGGCCACGCGACTTTGCGGGTAACCGACGAACGGCTCATGCAAGAACGGCTTGGCCAGCTACAAACGATACTCAGGATCGCGTCTAGTAGCCAACAACCTTGAAGCCTTAACGTTAGCCGACTCTGATTAGCCTCGTGTTGGAGGTTTCGTCGATACCGTCGACAATAGAACAGCTGCTGGCGGGGGCCGACAGCGCGTTGTTCAACCTCATGGGGGCGATGTTGGGTATCAATACCGCCACTATCGGCCATGCGGTGACGAAGCAGGTACTGTTGCCCTCAGCAATAATTAAGGAGTCAAACCGCAGATGGACCCCCTCTGGTTATTGATCGCTTTGGTGTTGGGTTTTACCGCCCATCAGCTGCGCCTCCAGCCGTTGGTGGGCTTCCTGGCGGCGGGCTTTGCGTTGCATGCGATTGGCAGAGTTATCACTGCGAAGGATGACTTACATCAACAACATCACGATCAATCTCAGCGCCATTGACTCTAATCAACCACTGCGAATCTTCGCAGATGACCGATAAATCTGACTCAAAATGCAGCTCTCTCGCGACGATCGCAGTTCTCGGACAGCCTGCTGATATGTATTAACTTGCAAGCAATTGTTCCAGAATGATTTTTTATGGAGCAATTATTGACTAAGACATCAGGCTTCATGTATTAACGCTTTTGCGCAGCAAGTTGATACATGACGTCTAGGCGCACATACCGGCACCCGATAGCCCCTTAGCAAACGCCAGGCTTATAGGATCGGTTAAGGGTGGCTCTGACGGCATGCTTCTTTTTTACACAATCACGGAGAGGGGTTATAGGTGGGCCGGTTGCGTTCAGGTATCTAAGGTCTATTTTTATTATGGAAAGCTTTTGTAATGCCAATGGATCACTCAGGTGGGGTTACCTCACAAGGAGACATGGGAATGAACAAGTTAAAGGCTGCGGATGTGATGATGAGGCCTGTCGTGTCTGCAAAGCGGCAAGCCTCGGCGAGGGATATAGCCCTTCAGCTTCTGAACGGGCTCTATAGTGGAATGCCGATCACGGAAGAAGGAGGCAAGGTGGTAGGCGTGGTGACGGAACTCGATCTTATCAATGCTGCGCTGGAAGGTAAGGAGCTGACGAAGTTATCGGCGGAAGACATCATGAACAAAGAGGCGATCAGTGTGGATGTCGAAACGCCCGTGACCGAGATTATCAATATCATGAAAGAGAAAGGCATTATTCGTCTTCCTGTCACCGAGGAGGAGAGGCTGGTGGGGATCATTGCCCGCTGCGATATATTGAAAAGTCTGATTGAGCCCGAGTTTGTTACCTATATGTAACTTGTAACGCCTTGACAGACCAGGCCGGTTTGGTGGATCCAACTGATGCCGGCCTCTCAAGGTGAACACCCCAGGCCGGGTAACAACACAGACCCAGGCAGAGCACGCCTCAGATTCCCGTGAAAAATGTGCACGAGCATCGCCTCGTTGACGCTTTATCCCCGCTAGCCGGCAAGAGTGCGGGGCATAGAAAATAGCGGCGTTGCATCGCTTATCCACCCGGTTTGTTTCCGCTGGAGGCCGATTGCCATGACCAAGACCCGTTTGCTGTTGAGCTTCGCTTCGCTGCTGCTATCGATTCTTTGGGCACTGCAGCCGGTGGCGGCGGCACCGGTTGTCGCCCCCCAAGACCAGGCCCGGCTCGAGCGATTACTGTCGGAGGTCGAGCGGATGGTGACCGATACCCGTCATATGACAGGGCTGTCCCGACTGGACGCCAGGGTGCGGCAAGCACTGTTGCAGGTGCCCCGGCACCAGTTCGTACCCAGCCGCCAGCGCCGGTCAGCCTACGACAACCGTCCGTTGTCGATCGGCTACGGCCAGACCATCTCCCAGCCCTATATTGTCGCCCTGATGACCGCTCTGCTCGAGCTGGAACCTCAGCACCGGGTGCTGGAGGTGGGAACGGGCTCGGGTTATCAGGCGGCTGTCCTCTCGCCGCTGGTGGAGCGGGTGTTCAGTATCGAGGTTATCGCGCCGCTGGCCGAGCAGGCCAGCGAGCGGCTGCGGCGGCTGGGTTTTGTTAACGTCATCAGCCGCCAGGGGGACGGCTATTTCGGCTGGCCGGAGGAAGCGCCCTTCGATGCCATTATGGTGACCGCCGCGGCGGGACACGTGCCGCCGCCGCTGATCGAGCAACTGCGTCCGGGGGGGCGCATGGTGATTCCCGTCGGCGGACGTTTTATGACCCAGCAACTCCTATTGGTAGAGAAAAATGCGACGGGGCAGGTCCAGGTGCGCCAGCTGCTGCCGGTGGCCTTTGTCCCCCTGACCGGTGACCATTAAGCCGGTGCGGCCGACGCG
>JBALTG010000023.1:0-47045 GCA_036964625.1 Motiliproteus sp. | reverse complement strand
TGCCACCAAACGTTTCACACGGGCGCTTTATCTACAAAGCGGTCACACAGACTACGAGATTTGGGTTTCTTTGAACGGCAGCAGCCGACACATAGCTGCTGCCCAGATGCTCCCTAGCTATGACCGCTGTTGCGACAAAGCCGCCATCAGCCCGGAGGTATGTTAGGTCTATTATCAGCACTCCTTGGGCTTCATTAAGTGAACCAAATTCAATCTGATGAAGGTGTGGTAGCCATCACTGTCCGAGGTTGGAGGCTGATTGAGAGCTCATCAGACTTCAGCATATGCGCCCATTACCGACATTACGGAGGGTATTAGGCAAGCCTGATGTATCCAGGCCTTTGTCTCCAAAGCAGACGTCATCAGCACTGATCCGTACCAGCCAGATGGACCCTTACGAGGCGGTGGTATGTGCGGATCCAGTCGGCCCAAAGCGTTCCCTACAGGGCGAGAGGGACGCACATCAATTTCAGGTGCCTATCAAGCCGTAGTATTAGCTTGATAGGCGAAGTTCAAGGAGCGAGTTGGCTCGGCGTGGCTAGGTGAAAAGGCCGATATTAGTTGTTTTTCAGCAACATTGTCCCCGCGCCGGTATTAGAAATCGGGATGTGGTAGTTGCGATGCAGCTCGGTCACCTGACCTGTTAGTGCGCCGCGCATCCCCAGCCACATGATGAATTCCGGACCCTGGGCGCCGGCGATCTCGACCAGATCCCGGATGGAATAATGCAGCAGCTCTTCGGGCTGGTTGACCAGTTTATCCATGCACATCAGATCGAACTCTTTATTGATAAAGCCTGCGCGTTCGCCGTCCAGTTGATGTGACATCCCGCCCGTACCCAAGATCACCACCTTCAGGTCCTTTTCATAGGATTCGATCGCTCTGCCGATTGACTGGCCGAGTTTAAAGCAGCGTTTGGGGGATGGCATCGGGTGCTGTTCGCAGTTGATGGCCACGGGGATGACTTTCATATGTCCATAGTTGTTGCCCGGCCACATTAACTGCAGGGGTATGGTCAGGCCGTGGTCGACACGCATCTCCTGGCAGATGGTAATATCGAATTCGTCCTCTACCAAGGCATTGCATATATGCCAAGAAAGGTCTTCATCACCGTTCACCGGTGGGATGGTCTTGATGCCCCAGCCTTCATCCGCATTGGGGTAGTGGGCAGCCGCACCGATAGCGAACGTGGGCTTCTTATCGATAAAAAACTCCAGGCCATGGTCGTTGTAAAACACCACGGCAACGTCGGGTTGTTGTTGCTCCAGCCAGGCATGAATCGGCGGGTAGCCATCGAAGAAGGCCTTCCAGTAAGGGGTCTGCTGCAGGCCGTTTTCGATGGCCTTGCCGATAGCCGGAATGTGTGAGGTGGTGATTCCACCAATAATTTTCGCCATGATTATTCTCCCGCCTTTTGTAGCATCGCTTTGAATTCCTCAACGGTCATGCCGGTTTGAAGGGCGCCGATATCCTGCATGTTCAGCCCCAGCATGCCGACAAATTTAGCCAGATAGTAGATGCTGCCGCCCAGCTTCAATAGTCCCAGCACATCACGCTCTTCGATGGCTTTTTTCTGTGCTTCGCTCACGCCATACTTGTCGCAGTAGGCCATTTCGTCATTGTTGAACTCATCCCGGGCAGCCTGTTCGTTCAATGAATAGCACATCTTATTGAGGCCATAGGCTTTGCGCGCCATCTTGCCGTCAAAGAGGATGGTTCCTGGTATCGGCGTTGGATTATCTAGATAAGACATAAGGCACCTGTTTAAGACCAGTAGAGTCGGGTCGGGTTGTCGATCAGCAGTGCGTGCTGCAGCGCTGCCGTAGGGGCGATCTGGGGGATGACGTCAACCAACTTGCCGTCATCGGGCGTATGGGACGTCATGTTCGGATGAGGCCAGTCGGTGCCCCAAAGCACGCGATCAGGAAAGCGTTCAACCAGGATCCGTGCAAAAGGTACGACATCGCTATAGTCGGGTGCTTGTTGGGTCAGGCGTTCGGGGCAGCTGACTTTGGTCCATATGTTGTCGTTTTCAGCCAGTAGATTAATGAAGCGTTGGAAGTCTTCGTGGTCGGTTCCTTTGGTGACATCTGGCCGGCCCATATGATCGACCACAATGGTGGTGTCGAGCTGCTTCAAGAAAGGAATCAGCGCTTCAAGATCCGGGGCTTCGAAATAGACAACGATATGCCAGCCCAGCTTTTTCACTTGGGTCGCCAGACTGAGGAATACCTCTTTGGGCGTTGCATCAACCAGCCGTTTGACGAAATTAAATCGTACCGCCCGAACGCCAGCATCGTGCAGGCGCCTGAGCTCTTCGTCAGAGATCTGTGGGTCAACCACAGCAACGCCACGAGCCAAATCTCCGGCTGTTTGCAATGCATCCAACAGTGCTGCGTTATCGGTACCGTGGCAGGAGGCCTGGACGATGACGTTGCGCGCAAAACCGAGATGGTCCCGTAGCGCAAACAGCTGTTCTTTGGAGGCGTCACAGGGGGTGTACTTGCGCTTTGGGTGGTAGGGGAATCTGTCCGCCGGACCAAAAACATGACAGTGAGCGTCAATAGCCCCCGCTGGAACCTGGTATTCAGGCTTGCTGGGGCTGGCGTGAAACGGTAAATAATCAGCGTCCATTTCTCTTCCTAATAGTCGGTCAGGCGAAGACTTCGCCATCAAAAAGCTTACGTGCTGTGCGCAGAACCGCTGCACTCTCGATTTCAGTTTCGGTTTCGTGCTGGTCATTCATTTGTAGAATGACGGTCGTTTCGCCAATCGGATGCTCAATCGACAGGGTTTTTCTATTGCCGTCCGGGATGTTCGCCAGCCTGTGGGCTGGTGAGCCGGGCAGGGTGCAGGCGGTGGCGACGCTGACCGCACCCAGCACCCCGATCGAGGCATGACAGCGGTGGGGTATAAAGGTACGCGTGCTGATGCACCCCTCCCGTGTCGCCGGGCTGACCAGGGCCATTTTGGGGACCGATTTATGGGTTACATCGCCAAGATTCATCAGCGGACCGGCCTGTAAACGGATCGATTCCAGTCGGGCTTTCAGGGCGCTGTTTTGGTCCAGCTGTTCTCGGGTCTCAGTGCCCTCAATGCCCATCGATTGAGCAGCGAGCACGACCACGGGCATGCCGTTGTCGATGCAGGTCACTTCAATGCCATCGATCAGATCCGCGGCCCTGCCGGTGGGTAGCAGGGCGCCGCAACTGGAGCCTGCGGTGCCCTTAAAGGTGATGGGGATCGCGCTGGCGCTATTGGGTACGCCATCGATACGGGCATCGCCTCGGTAGCAGACCTGCCCTTGTGGGGTCGATACCTGCGCCACGGCAATTTGTCCGGTGTTTTGCATATAGATACTGACCGACGTTTGGTCCGCGCCTGCCAGGAGCAGCCCCCGCTCTATCGCGAAGGGGCCCACCCCGGCCAGGATGTTGCCGCAGTTTTGGCCGTCGGTGACGACCGCCTGGTCAACGTAAACCTGCAGAAAAAGGTAGTCGACATCGACGCCAGGTTTGCTGGATTGACTGACCAAGGCAACCTTGGAGGCGAGGGGGTCTGCACCGCCGATGCCATCGATCTGGCGTGGGTCCGGGGAACCCATGATGCGGAGCAGAAAATGATCGCGCTCGGCGACATCTGTGGGCAGATCATCGGCGACAAAGTAGGCGCCTTTTGAGGTGCCGCCCCGCATCCACATGCACCGCGCGGAATCAGACATACTTCAGGCCTTTCTCTTCCAGGCGCGGGCGCATGTTGTAGATATCCAGACCCAGTTCGCCGTTGGCCATGCGAATCCGTTTCTCCTCTTCGCGTTTTCCTCGGGCCAGGGCCTCTGCCAGAACCTGCTCGGCCTCTTCGCGCCTGACCACGACGACGCCGTCGTCATCGGCGACGATAACGTCTCCGGGGTTGATCAAAGCATCGGCACAGACCAGCGGGGTATTCACCGATCCCAGGGTTTCCTTAATCGTGCCTTGGGAGAAAACATGCTTTGCCCAGACCGGAAAGTTCATTTGTCGCAGGTCTCGGGTATCCCGGACACCGCCTTCGATGATTAAAGCGACCACGCCGCGCGATTGTGCGGAGGTGGCTAACAGGTCACCAAAGAAACCGAAGTTGGAGGGCGATGTGGGGGCGAATACCATGATATCCCCGGCCTGGCATTGCTCGATGGCGACGTGCATCATCCAGTTGTCACCGGCAGCACCGGATATGGTGATGGCTGAGCCGGCAACTGTCACATCCTGTTGTATGGGGCGTAGATGATCAGCCAGTAGCCCGCGCCGTCCCTGCGCCTCATGAACCGTCGCGACGCCACATTTGGCCAGCCCCTCGATAACCCGAGGATCTGCGCGTTCAATATTCTGTACCACGATGTTTTTCTGCATTCTGTCAGTCCTCTAACGCTCGTCTAACGTGCTCAGCGGGTGAGATTAGTCGGTGATTTTCAGGCGGCTGAATACGCGCCGGGCATTGCCTGCAAAGATCATCTGTTTCTGCTCGGTGTTGAGCAGGGTGTTGTTATCTATATAGCGCTTGGTGTCATCGAAATAGTGGCCTGTTTCCGGGTCGATACCCCGTACCGCGCCGATCATTTCTGATGCGAACAGAATGTTTTCAGTCGGGACAATATCCAGTAGCAGGTCGATCCCTTTTTGATGATAAACACAGGTATCGAAGTAGATGTTTTTCAGTGCGGAAATCTCCAGGGGCGGGTAACCCTGGTCCTGCATCAGGCCGCGAAAGCGTCCCCAGTGATAAGGTACGGCGCCACCGCCGTGGGGAATGATGATCTTCAGCTCGGGAAAGTCCTTAAATACATCAGACATGATCAGTTGCTGGAACGCGGTGGTATCGGCACCGAGGTAGTGAGAACCGGTGGTGTGGAAGCAGTCATTACAGGAGGCGCTGACGTGAATCATCGCCGGCACGTCCAGTTCGCACATCTTTTCGTACAGCGGGTAGAAGGCGCGATCGGCCAGCGACCCATCCTGCCAGTAACCTCCGGAGGGGTCCGGATTCAGGTTGCAACCGATAAACCCCAGCTCTTCGACACAGCGCACCAACTCGGCAACCGACTTTGCCGGATCAACGCCAGGCGACTGCGGCAGTTGGGCGACCGGTGCAAAGTTTTTAGGAAACAGGTCACACACTCGCTTAATCAGGTCATTCTGATGTTCAGTCCAGTACCTACTGGTATGTTCGTTGCCAATGTGATGTCCCATCCAACTGGCTCGCGGCGAAAAGATCGTCAGGTCGGTGCCACGCTCCTGCTGCAGCCTAAGCTGGTTGTTCTCGATGCTCTCGATGATCTCATCGTCGCTGACCGTGAACGTCCCTTTTATTCCTTTGACCCGCGGATCTTTTTCTAAAGCCTGCTTTTGTTGATCGCGGTATTCACCGACCCCGGCAGGGGTGGTTGTGTAGTGCCCGTGGCAATCGATAATCATCTTCGGCTCTCTCACTGTGCATGCTGATGCGTGTTGCGGGGGGGATGGTTCGTCGGCCCGACTGTCATGGGTCTACTGTAAGAGTTTGAACGTGGTTTTGGCCATTCCATTTTCAAACCAGTGGTATTAGTTTTTGAGATAGCCTATGGTTTTATAGGAACTTGATAAGGAGTTTGTATGGCGTCTGATGTACCGAATATAAGGCATCTCAGGGTTTTTGTTGAGGTCGTCGCGTGTAAAAGTATTAGCAAGGCGTCAGAAAAAGTTTTTCTGTCGCAACCGGCTATCACCCAGGCCATTGCGAAGCTGGAAGCTGGGTTGGAAACCTCGCTTTTCGACCGGCGCAGCGATGGTATGTTTGTCACTGAGTCGGGCCGGGTGCTGGCCTCGCGGGTGCAGCGGGCGCTCGATATGATCACCGCCGGTCTCAGAGACGCTATCCGCTTGGGGGGGAATAAGAGCGCACAACCGAGCTATCTGCTACAGATGCTGACGACGACTCAGCTAAGGGCGTTGATTGCGGTATCTCAAGCACAGAACTTTAGCATCGCCGGTCGGAATCTGGGCATATCCCAATCCGCGCTGCATCGCGCTGCACGGGAGTTGGAGGGGCTTCTGGGCGTGGTGTTGTTTGAAAAGACCAGTATCGGTATCAGTTCTAGCAAGGCGGCCAGAGCCATGGCAAAAGCCAGTAAGCTGGCATTCTCCGAAATTGACCAGGGGCGCGATGAGATCAACTCGTTACATAACCGTGAAGTGGGTCAGCTTGTTATCGGCAGTATGCCGCTGGCCCGGACTTCGGTATTGCCCAAAGCGATCATTCAATTCTCGAATCAGTTTCCTGATTTCAATATTAAGATAAATGACGGCCCCTATGATGATCTGCTCTACCACCTGCGCCAGGGTGATATCGATCTATTGATCGGCGCGTTACGTTTTCCTCCCCCCAGCGATGACGTGCTCCAGGAGGAGCTGTTTTCATCTCCCGTTGCGATCGTGGCACGCCCGGGTCATCCACTTTGTGCGGTGGAAAAGGTCGATGTGGCCACCCTGCAACAGTATCCCTGGGTCGTACCTCGACCGGGAGCACCAACGCGGGCGATCTTTGAAACGCTGTTTTCCGAGGCCGGTGTTGACGTGCCTAAAAGGCTGGTTGAAACCAGTTCTCAGATCCTTATTCGTTCTCTGTTACTGGGCAGCGATCGCTTGACTCTGATTTCTGAACATCAGATACAGAATGAGCTTGATACGGGGGTGTTAAAGACGGTTTCTTATGAGATGGCGCATACGTTCAGGCCTATAGGGATTACGGTACGAGGTGCTTGGAAGCCAACAAATACACAGCTTTCCTTTATTAAGATGGTTCGTGGCGGGGAAGAGGTTGCCGATCCTGACGACCGGTAATAATTCTATATTATGCAAAAAACGAATCGATTTGATCATTATCCAATTACCCTTGGCGGACATCCGATGTTAGTTTTTCAGCAACAGGACAGGCGTGCAGTCAGGCACGTTGAGTCGTTGAACGACATAGGCACAGCGCGTGTGTTTTGGGTGGCGCTCGATGCCGAGAATGGAGCGGTCGTGAATTGAACCCTCGTGTATGGAACAGTGGAGAGAGTCTAATGAGAGTATGTATTGCCGGTGCTGCTGGCGCCTTTGGGATGAAGCATCTGGAAGCGATCGGTGCGATCGAAGATGCCAAGGTTGTATCGGTGGTTGGAACCAACCCTGAGAAAATCAAGGCGTTTGCCGCTGAGCACGGTATCGCACATTTCACCACCGACTTGGCCGAGAGCTTGGCACGTGATGATGTCGACTGCGTGATACTGGCGACACCGACCCAGATGCATGCGGCTCAGGTTATTCAGTGTCTGGAAGCGGGTAAGCCGGTTCAGACCGAGATTCCTATGGCGGACAGTGTTGAGGATGCCCGGCGTATGGTGGAGTTGCAGCAGCAGACAGGCTTGGTTGCGATGGCAGGTCATACCCGGCGTTTTAATCCCAGCCATCAGTGGATTCAAAACAAAGTAAAGGCCGGTGAACTGAAGGTGCTGCAGATGGACGTGCAGACCTATTTTTTCCGCCGGACCAATACCAATGCCAAAGGAGAGGCGCGTTCCTGGACGGACCACCTGCTCTGGCATCATGCTTGCCACACCGTTGACCTGTTCCAGTATCAAACCGGTGAGACTGCATCTCAGGTTCAGGCGCTACAGGGGCCGACAGATCCGGGGCTGGGTATCTCGCTGGATATGAGTATCGGTATGAAAGTGCCGAGCGGCGCACTCTGTACCCTGTCGCTGTCATTCAATAACGATGGCCCGTTCGGTACCTTCTTTCGTTACATCTGTGACAAGGGAACCTACGTAGCTCGTTACGATGACCTGGAAGACGGCAAAGGTAACCCGATCGATCTGTCCGGTGTGGCGGTATCCTTTAACGGCATCGAGTTGCAGGATCGGGAGTTTTTTGCAGCTATCCGAGAGGGGCGTGAGCCCAATTCGAGTCTCGCTCAGTGCCTGCCGGCGATGGAGACCCTAGATCGTCTGGAGCAGTGCCTGAACCAGGCCGGTTAAGGTACGGAGACGGGTGATGAGTAGTATTCGTAGTATCGGTGGATTAAAGAGTTCTGCTATCGGCCTAGGGTGTATGAACCTGTCCCATGCCTACGGCGTGCCGCCTTCAGAAAAAGCAGCGCAGCGAATTTTGCTGGAGGCTCTGGATGCGGGCTACTCGATGCTGGATACCGCTGCCTTATACGGCTTCGGAAACAACGAAACGTTGCTGGGTAAGACGCTTAAAGGCAAGCGGAATCAGGTGTTGTTGGCCAGTAAATGCGGCATGTTCAAGGATGCGGCCGGTCGACGTGAGATCAACGCTCGTCCTGAGGTGATCAAGAAAACCTGTGAAGAGAGTCTGACGCGCTTGCAGACCGATGTGATCGATCTGTATTACCTGCACCGCTGGGACAAAAACGTCCCCATCGAAGACAGTGTGGGTGCACTGTCCGAGCTGGTCGGCGACGGTAAAATCAGAGAGATCGGTCTGTCGGAAGTGTCTGCCGAGACCCTGTGCAAGGCCCATGCCGTTCATCCTATCGCTGCCGTTCAGACCGAGTATTCGCTCTGGACGCGCAACCCTGAGATTGCGGTTCTGGATAGCTGCCGGGAGCTGAATGTGGCTTTTGTGGCGTTCAGTCCGCTGGCCCGTGGCTTTCTCACCGGTAAATTACGCGACCTTTCGGCTCTGACCACGACCGACCTGCGCCGTAATATGCCGCGCTTTGATGAGGGCAATTATGCCCGGAATCTGATCCTGCTGGATAAGATTGGGCGCGTTGCAAAAGATCAGAATTGTAGCCTGGCTCAACTGGCTTTGGCCTGGTTGCTGGCTAAGGCCGATCACATCATTCCGATTCCAGGGTCCACTAACTTGGAACACCTGAGGGAAAACTTCAGTGCAGTTAATATCAAGTTGGACGCTGAGGTGCTTACTTGCCTTGATGGTCTTATTAATCAGTCGACCGTTTCCGGCGCACGCTATAACGCCGCCACACAGGCAGAGATCGATACCGAAGAATTTGCCTGAGGGTCTCGCGGGTCGTGCCTCACCAGATCCTATGTGGACGAGTATGCCTATCGCTCGTTGCTGTGATAGCTGAAGATCATGAGTAATAAGGTTGGGACTTATACGTAGGTTCCATAAGGCTGAGGCTGATGTATTCATGACGTCAGCGTACGTTTGTACTTTTCACTGATGCAGGTAGTGCTGCGCCAGCAAGCTGCACAGTGTGATTAGTACTGTCATTACCCGCCACTCCCGCAGCCGTTGCTGTCCTGAATCCGTGTTGTTGATTGCATTTCTGATAATACTCATGTGCTGGCTTAGTTGATCTAAAAGTACAACGCTTTGTCAGGCTGCATAGTCTGCTGGTTCTGGATCAGTGCGTCGATATAGGACTGTGCTTTATGCCTGATCTGAACTCTTATAATGGGTTGCTTGATGGTCAGTACGACGCCTTCGTGTCCGTTGAGGATAGGTTCTGCGATGGTCAATACGACGCCGTTCGTGTGTGCTGAGTACGCCATCCATGGACGATGCCAGGGGAGATGGTGATGACTCGGTTGTCCTAGATAATGCGCTATTTATCAGCCTGTTGAGTTTATGTTTTGCCGTCAATAATCCACAGCACCTGAAACATCTTGCTGTACCGCTGAGGCTTCATAAGCTCGCGGTTCTCACTGCTTTGCGTGGCAATATCCCCAAAATGTACGTAGCCAGGGTTCTGGTTGTGATTGGTCTCGCCGTATAGGCTGAATTGGGGGTGTGCTCTCTTAGTTACTGTTTTCTACATCGCGTCATCATAGTCGATAAAACATCCGCACGTAGAGATAAGTATGATTTAAAAGTACAAGTTATTGTCGAATAAGTGAATTCAAAGAAGGCGCCCGAGAGAGGATGATATAAGTCACTTACATGGCCTTTAATATTCTAACAACGCACAACAGAAACAAGAGAGAGCAGCGTATGAAAACTATAAAAACACAGGTGGCTATTATCGGTGCGGGCCCTTCAGGGTTGCTGTTAGGGCAGCTGCTGGCCAAGCAAGGTATCAGCAATATTATTGTCGAGCGGGTATCTGGTGAATATGTCTTGGGGCGTATACGGGCAGGTATTCTGGAGCAGGGCTTCGCTGATCTGGTACGTGAAGCGGGTGTGGCCGCGCGAATGGACGCTGAAGGGGAGGTGCATGAGGGCATTGAGATTGCGGTTAATGGTAAAGCGACGCGTATCGATCTAAAAGAGTTGACCGGTGGTGATGTTGTCGTCTGCTACGGTCAGGTGGATATTACCCAGGACCTGATGGTTGCCCGCACCGCTGCTAATTTGGAAACTTACTATGAGTCTGAAAGCGTTGCGCTTAACAATGTTAAGTCAGACTCGCCAACCGTGACCTTTATTCAGGGCGGTGAGGAGTATGAACTGCAGTGTGACTATATTGCCGGTTGTGATGGTTTCCATGGGGTCTCCCGTCAGACGATTCCGGCTGAACTACGCACCGAGCACGAGCGTGTGTATCCGTTTGGCTGGCTAGGCCTGCTCAGCGACACTCCGCCGGTTAGCGAAGAGCTGATCTACAGTAAGACCGATCGGGGCTTCGCGCTCGCCAGTATGCGTTCGGCAACCCGATCTCGCTACTATCTACAGGTGCCGCTGAGCGATAAGGTTGAGGACTGGTCTGACCAGGCGTTCTGGGAAGAGCTTAAGAAGCGCTTGCCGGCCAAGGCCGCAGAGAATCTGGTGACCGGTCCTAGCATTGAAAAGAGTATTGCACCGTTACGTTCATTTATTTGTGAACCTATGCAGTACGGCAATATGTTCCTGGTCGGGGATGCGGCGCATATAGTTCCACCAACAGGCGCTAAGGGTCTTAACCTGGCTGCATCCGATGTGGCGACGTTATATAAAATTATGACCCGGGTTTATAAAGAGGGTGACAAGTCCTGTACGGATCAGTATTCCGAGATCGCCTTGCGCCGGGTGTGGCACGGTGAGCGGTTCTCATGGTGGATGACCAACATGCTGCATAAGTTTGGGGATATGAGTTCCCATGATCTTGAGGGTGAAACCTTCCAGCGCTTTATGGAATCTGAGATGAGTTACTTCCTCGGTTCTGAAAATGGCCGACGGGTGATCGCTGAACAGTACGTAGGATTGCCCTATGAAGAGCTTGCTCCCTAATTTAGCTCTCCCTGGACCATCCACTTTGGTTAGCACTTACCACGATCTGCATAGCAGGGCTTGTTCAAAGCGCCTTGGCGGCGGAGGTTAACGTTGTTGCTGACGTCCCCGTGGTTTTTCCGCTGATCGTTGACGCAGAGTTCGAGCCGATCAGGCTCGGTATCGTGGCGGTGATCACGGTGGAGCTAGGATTGATAACGCCACCGGTGGGGATGAACGTGTTCGTGATCAAGAGCGTGTCGCCGCAGATACCCATCGCCCAGATCTTTAACGGTGTGTTTCCCTTCGTGCTGTCCGACTTGGTGCGCTTGGCGTTGCTGATCCTGTTCCCATTACTGGCGTTGGCGTTGGCGTTGGCATTGGCATTGATTTAGATTTTCTCATTTAATCTGCCGGTGGTTATGAAACACCGGCAAAGGAAGCATCGTATGTTGAACAATATTAATTGTATTCTTTACGCTTCTGACTTTGGGCCGGATTCACGCAAAGGATTCCGTATGGCAGTGACCCTGGCAGATAGCAACGACGCCAAGTTGATTTTTATGCATGCCATCGAACCATTGGGGCATACGGCTGAGATGATGATCAGCGGTTGTATGACCGACGAGCAGCTCCAAGTGATGCAGTCTAATGGCATGGAGACGATCCGAGCGGAGATTAACGAACGTATCGAGAAATTTCGCGTCGAAGAGTTGTCTGCCGGTTTTCGACTGTCTCAGGGGCGGCCGCAATGCCGCATCGAAGAGGGTAAACCTGTGGAGCAAATATTAGCGGTTGCTAAAGAGATCGATGCTGACATGATCGTGATGGGATCACGGACGCATTCGGCGCTCAGTCAGATGGTGGTGGGGTCAACTGCCCATAAGGTATTGTTCCGCACTGACCGGCCGGTGCTGATCGTCCCTATGGCGGATACCGAAACCAACAGCTAGTCCAGAATTATCATGGGGGCCGGAGGGTTGGATACGACGGCGCTGCTCATGCCGTGCTCATGACAAAGTGATCTGCCCCCGCGAGAATGGACACTTTCCTAAGCGGTAGTAATTCAAACTCTTCTGGGCTGGTATGGCCCAGAGCACAGTGCCTTCAATTACTTCAATGTATTCGAACACGGCCTGACGCATCGTTTCTCGATCCATGATTGGCCCGTACTGCACTGCCTCGGTAATCCCCTCGACCTTGAGCGAACCGAAGAAGCTTTCGACACAGGAGTGTCCCTGCAGTTCTCGCGCTTGCTCATGCTCTGCTCGATCTGGTAGCGCCAGAGATGCTGCCTGAAACGTAGGCTGGTGTATTGGCAGCCTTGGTCTGAGTAGAATATCCCCCCTTGTGGCTGTCTCCGTGATTCAAATGCCATCGTTAAGCCTTGCTGGTTAGCTCGCTGTCTCGCTGTCGGGAGACAGTGACATCGCCCAGCCGACAGGTTTGCGAGTAAACAGGTCCAGTACCACGGCTAAATAAGCCCATCGCTTACCCGTCCAGATATCAGTGATATCGCCGCACCTATCGATTGCTGATTGCTGACGTTTGTTGCCTCGCAGGCTTCTCGAACGGTATAGCCTTGGTCGACTACCCGCTGGGCGGATTCAAGACGAAATTGTGGGCTAAAATTGTGTCGTGATTTTCGAGTCATTGGTGCACCTGTTATTGCAGGAGTTGTTGCTATCCGCTCTAATCTGGCGGCCAAATTCACCGCACCACTACATATAGGAGTTAGCTGTTGCGGTGTGGCATCGCCTCTCTTCGCGGCTATGGGGATAACGTAAAGGGCTGTGGATTCAACTGATCAACGTGATTCTACTCGGCGCCCATCAAGGTCGCTGTGAGCACTTAGCGGTCATCTCGCTAGGGGCGAGATCGACGGTTCTGAACTCCAAACAGTCACCCAAGAGACCATGAAAAATTGATCCGTCCCCGTTTTCTCCGTTCTGATCGATGGGGATCCTGCCCCTGAACAATCCGTCATAGCGAAAGACAAGCTGAATTTATGCGACGGCCGATACCGATCCAACGAATGACTGGCTCTACAGGCTGACTAGCTGGGTGCGGCTACTGGTCCCGGTTTTCCTAAATACCCTGCTGATGTGGGTCTTAACCGTAGAGACAGAGATATGTAAGGACTCCGCAATTTCTGCATTCCTCATCCCCTGAGCAAGAGCCCGAAGGATTTTCTGTTCCGCTTTGGTCAGATTTATTCCAGGCTAGTGGTGGCGACTCTGACTTAACTCCTTGAGCTTGTCGCGGCTGAAATTAGCTTCGTAATCAATGGTTATTTTGGTATTTGAAGACCTTGCCAGCAGTCGAACCAGCTCGACCCAGGTGCCGTTGGACTGATCGGGCAGACTTGATACCAAGCAGTACTGCCTTTGATCACGGCTAATTGAAAGACATTTTTCTCGATAGCTCATTAAATCTAGCGCGCAACTTTCTGCGTCACGGCTGTTGTGATCGATGACGAACATATCCCGGTAGCCATATCGATCTTCTTTAAACCGTTGCCTAAGCTCAAAGACCGAGTCGACTTCGATCACCGGTAGATCAGGAAAGTGTTCATGAACCGCAAGCTGGATCCCTAGCCGAAATAAGGGCCAGTCACTCACTACAATGAGTCGCATAGTCTAACCTCCTGTGCCACCTTGTTTTGGGGTATATCTCAATCCCATAAAAGGTCATGGTCGGGTTTGGAGCGTTGCTATTAACTTGGCTCTCATGCTCTGACGGTTAAAACGAACACGTCGTTTACGTTTACGTCAGAGCCGAAAAAAAGGCCGAGTTGAAGGGCTTCTACTTGCGGCCTAACGGGGAATGTCTGTGGCTAAAGAGGCGCCATGATACGCTTGAAACACTCTCGCCAGTTGTCGGTTAGCGCGATGCTTTTCATGGTTTTTGTACTGATACAAACCACGGTGGTGCGGGCATCGACGCAAATTCTTCCATTGAGTTCAATTCGGTAGCGCAAGCCGATTGAGCTTTTACCCAACTTGAAACAGTTTACTTTTACTTGGGCGCGATCGCCGAAGTGCAGCGGAGAGACGAAGTCGATCTCCGTATGGACCATGGGAAAACCGATGTGCTGTTTTTGCAGTACATGGTAGTAGCGCTCGCCGATATACTCTTCGAAGAGGTCTTCGAAAGCTTCATGGATAATGTTGTGGATCCGGGGGTAGTAGGCGATGCCGGCTGGGTCCACATCACTGAAGCGGATCAGGCGGGGGGTTAGAAAAGTTTCGCCACCGTCGTTCGCGTTGGACGTGGTCTTTAATATACGAGTGGCCTCATTCATGGGGTTTAACTCCTACAGGGTGGGCTGATCGACCGCAGTGCTTCAAGCGCCAGGTCGTAGTTGGGTTCTTGGGTGATTTCAGGCACAAGTTCCTGATAGATAACCCGGTCCCTTTCATCCAGCACTAAGACCGCCCGCGCCAGCAATCCCGCTAGCGGACCTTCGTTGATCAGCAGGCCGTAGTCCTCGGCAAAGGTGCGAGCGCACATCGTCGACAGCGTGACGGCCTTATTCAGCCCTTCAATGCTACAGAATCGCTGCTGGGCAAAGGGAAGGTCGGCGGAGATTACCAACAAACTACAGTCGTCTAGATCGGCCACACGCCGATTGAACGCCCGGGCAGATTCGGCACACACAGGGGTGTCCAAGCTGGGAACGATATTCATTAATTTTCGCCTGCCGGAAAAATCCGCAAGGGACAGGGTTTTAAGCTGTGTATCGACCAGTGCAAAATCTGGTGTCAGGCTGCCAAGAAGGGGCAGCACTCCAGAAAGGGTGGTGGGCGTTCCTTGAAGGGTAACGGTCGTCATCATCACTCAGATTCTCTTTTTTTGGGTGCTTGTTGGCTATCCATTATTGCGAAATCTAGCCCGTGTAGGGTTCGGTAATTGAATTCAATATGGGCCGTTTTAGACGATGTTGCCATTTGATTCTCCGGAAAAGGCGATTGTGTTTTGAGATAGCATGGCCACAATGAGGCGTTTGAAATCCCCAGTTTTCGCCATCTCGGAGTGTTTCTGGAGGTGGCTGGCAGTAAGAGCATCAACAAGGCCTCCAAGCGGGTAACCCATTAAGCGTGATGGTTGCCATAGACTCTGTCTGTAAGGATCCTGATAAGGGCAAAGCACTCATTCACTTATGAAGCCTGAGAATGAGCGCCTTTACCGGCCTTTATTTGTTTTTTGGATCAATTAGCGGTGTTTTGTGACCTCTACCGATTGTCCACCTGGATGACTACCGCCATGGCCGAATCACCAGCAGCACAGCCTTGAAAAAGGCCATAACCCCCGCCACGAATCACCAACTCCTCGATCAGCTCGATAATGGAGCGTAGTCCCGTGGGTGCTTGAGGGTGCCCCCAGATCAGCGAACTGCCGTAGTTATTCATTTTATGTACACCGATTCCCATCTCCTTAGCGAAGACCAGGTCATTGACGGCAAAGGGATTGTGGGACTTGATCGCATCCATCTGTTGGATACCGAGTCCTGCGTGCTGGAGCGCCATGCGGGCTGCGGGTACCGTCGCTTCCGGCATATGAGCGAGCTCAACTCGGGCAGCGCCGAACCCTAGCAAGCGGATGCGAATACCGGGGTCCTTGCTCAGACTTTTCGCTTTTTGTGGTGTGGCCAGGATCAGGGCCGCGTTGCCGTCGGCCGGGTGGGTCTGGCCGCCGAAGGTGACGCTGCCTTCAGGCTTCACAGGGCGGAGTCTGGCGAGCCCTTCGGAGGTGGAGAGAGTCAGTCCTTCATCTCCTTCGAGGGTGGCGGCGATCCGCTTGTAGTTGGCGCTCGGTACCTCCAACGGTAGGGTCATATAACGCTTCTGGAACGCGTGGTCGTCGGCGGTGGCCATCCTATACTGCTCCTGACGTTGCAGAACCAGCTCATGCTGCGCCGCAGTGCTGACCCCGTGCTTAGTGGCAACGTTTTCGGCCGTGTCAAGCATGGCGTGGAGGCCGAGGGGATCGCAGCCGAAGTTATCCAACACCCAATCTTCGTGGTCACCGGTGCCACCAGGCCCCTTGGGGTTGGGGTAGTACAGATGAGGGCCGTTGGAGCAGCGGTCGGCGGTGACAATCAGCGCGCAGGAGGCCAGGTTGGATTCGATCTCCTGGGCCGCATTGAGTAAGGTACGCGCACCGGTGGCACAGGCTTGGCCGATGGTGGGGCCGCTGACCTGGCTGCCCGGGTGAATCATACCCATCAACCAGGGAGCACCGTAAAAAGCGTGTTTCTGGGGCACCGAAGTGCCAAGCACCGCATAATCGAAGCGCTCGGGGGCGATACCTCTTTTGGCGAGTTCGTTGCGGGCGATATGGGCGGCAAACTCGACACTGTTAAGGTGCGACAGGCTACCCTGCCATTTACTGAAAGGCGTTGACCAGTAGGATCCATAGGGTATTTCAGCGATAAACGGCATGCAGTAACCTCGAAGTATTCATCTGTTGATAAGTCGGTATGGGGGCCCATCGCGGACCTTTGCTATAAAAGCATCCACTAGGAGCCTGTCGGACTTAACGCTGATCTACTGCGGGAAAGCCGACTTTGGTCATTTTTTTGCCCTCTTTTTTGGTAAATAGAACCACTATTCGCCTCAAAAGAGTTCAAAAACTGCCTCAAATCGGTCTTCCCCTCGCTACGATCGGTCAAGCCCGACAGGCTCCTAGAGTTCAAGGCATCGGCCAAGCTATTCAGGTTGAATGCCTTTGGACGCCAGAGAAATCCTGAGGTGCTGAAAATTGGCGGCATAGGCCGCTTTTAACTGAGAACGTGCTCTGTTGTTCGAGGTGTAAACACCGACTATCAATCTATTCTTATGAATCAGATGCCTTATCTAAATGGCACCAAACAAAAACAAATTGGCAAGAAAATTTACGGTGTCGGCGTCTCGAACAAACAGGGGCAGCCGTCCTAAAGCGTCTTGATACCGGAATTCATTCAGTATCCTTTGGAGATAAGTAGCGTTGCAATTTGTGCCTCTCCACCAGGGTTCTCCTTGGCGTTATCTTTATCGTCTTGTTCGTCAAAGCTAATATGTGATGGTTGCTCTGTGGCCTTTTTTCCGCTGATATTGGGAGTCTGATTGAGGAGTATTCGCTTTTCTGGCAACAGCACATAGGCGAGTGCAGGCAGGAGTATCAAGGCGCCCAACATGTTCCAGATAAACATGAAGGCCAGAAGGATCCCCATGTCCGCCTGAAACTTGATGGGCGAGAAAATCCAGGTCGAGACTGCAAGACCCAAGGTGATGCCAGTGAGAATAACCACCTTGCCGGTGAATAACAGGGCTTTGTAGTAGGCCTCCGACAAGCTCAATCCCGCATTGCGATGCACCAGCGTCACACTGAGGACATAGAGAGCATAATCGACGCCAATGCCAACGCCCAGTGCGATCACCGGTAGGGTGGCCACCTTGACGCCAATACCGAGGGCGACCATTAGAGCCTGGCAGAGGATTGAGGTCAGCATCAGAGGTAATACCGCGCAGATAACCGCCAGAACAGAGCGGAAAGTCAGGTAGCACAGTATCAGCACCGCGGCGTAGACCAGGATCAGCATCTCGATGTTGGCACGTTTGACCACGATGTTGGTGGCGGCTTCAATGCCCGCGTTGCCTGCGGCTAACATAAAGTGGATCTGGGAATCGTTGTGCGCTGTGGCGAAGCTTTCAACTGTCTCCACGACGCTGTCGAGGGTCGCGGCCTTGTGGTCGGTCAGGTAGGCGTAGATGGTGAGCAGGTCGCACTCTTGGTTGAAGAGCTCTCGGGGGGCTCGGGTGATGATCGCGTTGAGCAGCCCCTGGTTTAAGGGGATTCCGTACCACTTGAGGCTACCTTCATTCATCCCCGAGGAGGCATGCTTGGAAAGGGCCGCCAGGGAGTTGGTGGAAACCACGCCCGGTAGCTGCTGCAATTGCCACTCCAGT
This sequence comes from Motiliproteus sp., assembly GCA_036964625.1. Lineage (GTDB taxonomy): Bacteria > Pseudomonadota > Gammaproteobacteria > Pseudomonadales > Balneatricaceae > Motiliproteus. Next base: position 28,918 of record JBALTG010000023.1, on the reverse strand, counting down.
GCATCGACTTTCGCCAGGGTTTCGTAGTGGGCACAGTGGTATTGCGGCGTGCGCACCATCACCACAAAAGTGTCGCTGCTGGCGGCATAGTTAGAAACCGTGAAGGCATTGTCGAGGTTGTAACGCGAATCGGGCCACAATTCAGGCGCACCGGCATCCAGGTCGCCGATTTTGACCTGAAGACTAGTAACAAAGCCGACGGCGCCCAGAACCAGAGCCACACTCAAGGCGATGCGGGCGAAACGGCGTTTAGTAAAGAGGTCGAAAAAGGCCCAGACCGGATGACGGCGATGTTTAGTGTCATGATCATCTGCCTTTGAGGCCCGATAGCTGCGCTGTGCCGCCGACTGGCTAATGCCCGTGATCGACAGCAGGATAGGTAGTAGGATCAGGTTGGTGACGATCAGCAGAATGACACCAATACTGGCGGTGATCGCCAGATCCTGAATCACCTTAATCTCAATTACGTTCAACACGGCAAATCCGATGGCATCGGTCATCAGTGCCGTCAACCCGGTGAGGAATAGGCGCCTGAAGGTGTAGCGGGCAGCTACGAGCTTGTGGGTTCCCCGGCCGATATCCTGCATGATGCCGTTCATCTTCTGCGCACCGTGACTCATGCCCACGGCAAATACCAGGAAGGGCACGAGAACGGAATAGGGATCGAGCTGGTAACCCAGGGTAGGGAGCAGACCCAGTAACCAGACGACGGCGATCAGGGAGCAGGTCACCACAATTAGGGTGCTGCGGATACAGCGGGTATACCAGTAGAGTACGGTAGTGCAGATGGCAATGGTTACTGCGAAGAAAAGCAGCATCTGCTCTAATCCAGCGATGAGATCGCCGACTACTTTAGCGAATCCGGTGATGTGAATCTTGATCTTGTCGCTCTCATGTTTTTGGCGTAGGGATTCCAAGCGTTCAGAAAAATCTTGGTAATCAATCGCCTCCCCGGTCTCAGGATCCTTATCCAACAGGGGAACTAGCAGGATGCTGGAGCGGTAGTTGGCGGCAATTAATTGACCGATCTCGCCGGAGCGCTCCACATTCAGGCGCACCTGATCCAGGCTCTTGGGGGAGCCGTCGTAGTTATCGGGTATGACCGGTCCACCATCGAAGCCATCTTCCGTGACGCCGGTCCAGCGGGTTGCCGACGTCCAAAGTGATTTCATATAGGGCCGCTCTACGCCGGGCATCAGAAACAGCTCGTCGTTGAGTTGGCGTAGGGTTTCCAGATAGTCGTTGTCGAAAATATCGCCGTCGGTGGTTTCGACAGCGATTCTCAGGGTGTTGCCGAGGCCCGAGAGCTGCTTTTTATTTTCGAGGTAATTGACGATGTAAGGATGTTGGGTGGGAATCATCTTCTCGAAAGAGGCATTCAGAGTCAGTCCGGACGACTGGAAACCCAACACCGCGGTGATGGTGAGACAGAGGAGGATGATCACGGCCCGGTTGTTGAACAGGAGTCGCTCGAGCAGCGAACCTGAACGCTTATCGAACTGATCGAGCTGTGGAATCACCGGATGTTCCGCAAGCGGGCTATCTGTATTACTCATGTTGAGACTCCGATAGATTAGATTTAAGGGCCAGTTGGGTCAGGCCACGAACACCGCTGAGCATCAACGCGCCGTCACTGGTCTGAGTCACCGCTGTGAATGAAGAGGGATTTTGCAGGGGAAGCGCCTTGAAGCTGCGCCCACCATCGTGGCTCTGCAACACACGCCCCATTTCGTCCACCAAAATAAGAGAGCCGTCGTCAATGCGGATTCCATGTGTCAGGGTGACCGGCAGTCCCAGGTCCAGCTTGCTCCAGTGAGTCCTCCCATCCGGTGAATGAAACGCGTTGCCGCGCAAACCGAACACAACCAGATCTCCCTGGGCTGAGGTGACTGCACCGAAGAAAGTGCCTTTATAGGGAACCTGGAGCTTGGTGAAATGACGTCCCCCGTCGTCGGAATAATGAAGCTCGCCCTGTTCTCCGGCAATCACGACTTGGGAACCTTCGGCGCTGAGATTGTAAAGATGCATGCCGCGGGGATTTTCAAGTTGATCCTGCGCCGAACGCCAATTTCTGCCGCCATCGTCTGTCGCGAACATCAATCCATAAGCACCCACCACGAGTCCCCGCTGGTCATCAAAAAAATGGAGATCCAGGAAGGGTTTATCGGGCCCACTGGCCACCAGCCTCTGAGCGCTTTTCAATCGCCATTGGGCCTCTCGGCTATCAGGATCAGCTTCCGCGACTCGCTTGGCAGCGGCCAGTTCGAGTTCGGCGGCCCGCTTGCCATCCAGCTGCTTGGTCCAGGTTTTGCCACCATCGCTGCTGTGGAGAATGACGCCCCCGTGCCCCACCGCCCAACCTTTGTTTGGCAAAGGGAAATGTATACCCGTGAGGGTGACGCTCACTGGCACCTTTGCCTGCTGCCAGCTAGCACCGTTGTCATCGGAAAGGAGGATGAAACCACGCTCGCCAGCTGCGACCAGACGGTTACCGGCACGGGTGATCGCGAGCAGCACGGAGCGCTGGGCTCGCTCACTCATTACCGCGGGCTTTGCCAGCAAATCAATGGTTGGCTGAGCGAGAACGCTCATGGGCAGGTAACTGCCGACACTCGTCAATGCCGCGAGTAGATAAGCTTGAAGTGTTTTGCGCATAATTCACCGAATCCAAGATTGATTACCAGGGCGTAGAGGCTGCATTGCAGCCTCTACCTTTGAGCAACCAGAACGGCAGTCTACGGCCTGCACAACAGGCGTTGGCTGCCTACCGATTAGCGCATGGATTCTGCCGCAACAGCATCACCGGTATAGAATGTCTCCGGCTTTCGCGCCACGACCCTATACTCTTCGTCGTTAAGGAGCTGAATGGCACTCATTGTTTTAGCCTGAAGATTGAAAATCACAGCAGGCTTCATGACGACAGCGGGAATGGAAGGCACCACAAAGGGGGGGATCTGTGATGTGCGCCAGAGCTTGCCTTCGGCATCGTAGCCATCCATCAGTGTGATCAGCCAGCTGTCTTCGTCGAAGTAGAACCGGCGCTTGGGTACGGCGTGACGCTTACCCGTTTTTACGTTGGCTTCAACCTCCCAGACACGGTGCAGTTCCCAGCGGAGTTTGTCCGGGTTGAGATGGTTGGTGACCAGGGCATCCTCGACGCTCGCGGTGATAAAACCGTTGGCGTTGTAGGGGATATACATCTCCTTCTTGCCCACGATTTTCCAATCATAACGATCAGGGTGGCCGAGGAAACCCATCACCTCATCAAAGTAGTTGGCACCGGATGCCACAAAGTCGGGCGTGTCGTAAGCAACGGTGGGGGCCCGCCGTACACGGCGCTGGCCAACCAGATACTGCCAGGCCTGGCGCGGGCTATCCGGATTGATGCTATCGTGGATGACCAGGGATTCTCCTGCCTTGAAGGGGGGATCGATGGTTGCGAACCGTTGCATGAAGTACTTTCCGGACCAGGACTCCGGGCTACCCTCCTGATAGTAGTAGGGGTGCTGCCAATTCTGCTCGTTAAGAGTCGCCAGTGAGCGGGAGCCGTCCGAAGAGGTAACCCAATTGGAAAACCGGAATTCGGTTGCCTCACTCTCGATGCGCAACAGGAAATTCCAGATAACCTCCGAACCCGCCTGCGGGATGGGAAAGGGAATGCCGCCGAAGCAGTTTTCAACAGACATGCCCTCGGCAATGTTCTTACACCGGGTGGCGTTCTCATAAGTGTTGTTATTGATCCACGTGGGTGCGGCAGCCGTACGGTGGGTGGGATACACATCCAGACGGAAGCTACCGGGATACTTTTTCAGTAGCGCCTGAGTGCCTTCCGTGAGCTTGTCGGTGTATTGCGCCATGTTGTTGGCATTAATACTGTAGAGCGGATCTTCCCCGGGGAAAAGCTCAACAGGAACGTCTCCCTTCATCTCAACGCTGGGTGCCGTCGTCATGCCGCCCTCCCACGGGGGAATGGTTCCCGCTGCATTACCCGCTTTTTCACCGCCAAGCGGGGTCAGTGTGGTCTTGAGGTCGTTCGCTTGTTCCGGCGTCACTGCGGCGTTGGCCAGCGTGCCGGCGGCAAGCATTGCGGTGACGGTAAGGGTTGTTACCACGCGGTTCATCATAATGGCGTTTCCTTTATTATTGTTAGATTGTGACGGTCAGAAAGAGCGCTGAATTGACAGAGAGATAAAATCTCGGTCCGCGTGCACCTGGTCGAAGCTCAATAGGTGCGCGTCATCGATCACGGTACCGCCTGAACCAAAGAAACTGGTGTAAGTCAGGCTGGCTTGCCAGGTTTGACGGTAGTTGGCCTTGACACCAATACTGACATCGCCACCGCCTTTAACCGGGAATGCGCCCACGGGGAGTACCGAGGTCCGTCCGCTGATTCCCAAACCCACGCCGATGGGCAGTTGCAGGTCTAGTTGGGGCAGAACCTGAAAGTACTCGGGCTGGAAGATAAAGCGCAGCGCCGAAGCATCGCGAGTTGTGTTGGGGTCTAAAGCACCGGCATTTTTGGAAACGCTCAGGCGGCGATTTAAGGCCAGTTCGCCAACAAAGGATGCGGCATCCCAGAGACTGCTGGCGCCCATTACGTTGATTGCCGACACGTTTAAATGCAGGGAATCACCCACCGGATAGAGGGGGTTGTCGCTACCGTTGCCGACTCCCGCTGGATCCACTATGACGTTGCCCGTCGCCATAAAAGGGGCATCCTGGCGTAGAGACAGTTCAGCGGCAATATTGGCTTCACCCACTAGGGTACTCGCGCTGGCACCGTAAGTTTTGATGTCCTCGGCGTAAACCAGAGAATACTCTCCGTCTTTACCCGTCGCGGGATCGGCAGGTCCGCCCGCACCCGGACGGAAGTAGAATTGGGGGAATTTATCGTGGAATTGCGCAGCGTATAAGCCGTACTCTGTGTCGCCGGACTTAAAGCGGAACTGGATGCCACCCTGGCCGGAATTACTAGCTTCATGATCTTGGCCCCGGAAGAACGCAGCTGGCGGCCCCCCGGCGACCAGGGGCGCACCGTGGATTACCCGGCGACCACCATCATCAGCGAAATCGGAGAAGCTGAAATAACTGCCGACGCCGGGTAAGCGCGCTTTCTCCCACTTCAATTGATAATAGGCGCCAACGGAGAAGTCCGGGGAAAGCTGCCACTGTGCAGATACCTGCTGTGCCGGTAGCAGAATCTCCTTAAATTGGGAGCTGGGTACGGACGTTAGCTTGACGATATCGGGAGAGGCCTGTGCGGCGGCGATACCATTAGCGCCGAAAAACAGGCTCTCGCCGTACAGGTGCGCAAATTGACCGGCGCGCAGTGACAGTCGTGTGTCATTGGGTGAAAAGCGGCCAAAGACGAAAGCATCGAGAATTTCCGCTTTGCGTCCATGCAACTTTTCTGTCGCACTGTCAAACTCGTTATGTGCTAGCGGGGGGAGATTGTTATTGGTCAGCGGAGAGTCGTTGTCGTTGCTACCATGGTAGGCATCGTCATACCAGGCGGCACCGGAGAGGCGAAAACCAAGGTCGCGTTTGAAGGTCACATCCAGTTCGGACAGCACATCCACGCGGTTTGAGATCAAACCCTTGTCAAAGTTACGGTCGCCATCATCAGTATTAGGGTTGGAACCTCTCATGGCGACATCATTGTCGACATCCTTAACTCGAAAGGCTGCGCTGTACTTCAGGGTATTATCCCAGCGTACTCGAAGGTCGCGGTTTCCCGTATCGATTGAGAAGGCGTTGGCCTGGGGCGCAAGACCGACACAAAGCAATGTGCTAGCAACAAGGCTTGAAATTATTTGCTTGGAATTAGGGTGACGAGAGGTTAATTGTTGCGTGACTCGTTTCATTCTTTTCCTCCAGCTACGGGGGCGCCAAGATTGCCTTCATTCAACGCAATAGAGGCTGTTATTACAGCGGAGGTGGATCCTGATTTCGAAAAAACGGGGTGTTTGAGTGTCATTGTGTCTCCCAGTATTCAGTGGGTTATATTTGTTATTGTTTCTACAAGATTGACCTCTGAGGCCGCACTTGAGACTGACATGTAAGGTCTAGCAACAACTGTGCCGATGCCTAAATATTGGATGAGACTAGGTGGCTTTTTTTGTTTACTTGGTTGTTTTTATTGGTGTTATTGTTTCTGTTGTGCCTGGGTTTGTTGCTGAAAAGGTGAGTTTGTGTCGTCATCGGGTTTTTAATTTTGTTAATTGGCGCTTGTTTAAGTTCTATGAAATTAACAAAATTGTGAAGTTGTAGATGATTGATGCGTTCTTAATTATGGGCTTTGTGCTTAGAGTGGAGTGTTTTTGATCTTGTCGATATTTCAATGAATGGAAAAACATCTTAAAAGGTAATTGGCGCTGTTTTTATGGTTGAACTCAGAGAGCTAAAATGTTACTAATTTAAACCAAGCGTTGGCTCCCAACCCATTCGACACGATCTTTTTCTTGTTGATTATCGATTGTCGATTTCGCTTTCTGGATCTATAAAAAATAATAAATAAAATATCGTGGTGTACCGAATGTTGGTTGTGATCAAACGAATTATCAGTGTTTTTGTTGTTATTGTAACCTGCTGGGTGAGCCCTAATAGCTATGCAAAGCCACAATGCCAAGACGGAAACGTTGAAGTTATAAAAAAAGTATTCCGTCAAGGTTACTCTGAAGGTGACCTTGATTTGATTGATAATGTTTTCGATCACGAATTTAAGTTTTATGACTCGATGTTTCCGCCAAACATCAGAGGTTTAAAGCTTAAAATAGCGAAAAATAGACAAGTGTTTGAAGGTTGGCGTGTGAATATCAATGAATTGCTCTGCATCGACGATAAGGTCATCGTTCGCTGGCATGGTAGCGGTAAACATATCGCTTCCTGGATGGGAGAGGAACCAACCTATAAAAAGATCAGCCTCAACGGTATTTCTATTTATCAATTGGAAAACAACAAAATTATGGTCGACTGGATGGTGTCTGAAAACTTGGAGTTTTTGCTACAAATTGAAGCGATTTCACCGCTCAATAACATATTGGCTCCTTAATATATATGCGAAATTTCTGTGTCCAGTCAATGAATACCCTGTTGCGTCTGGACAGCGGATTCAGGGTGCAGTTTCTGGCTTGAGGTCCGGATAGATACACTGAAAAAGTCGACAATCAATGTAAGACAGAGAGTGGTTAGCGTCTGCTGTCGAAACAGATTTCCTCCAGATCAGCTTTGATAGAGCTGCTCAGCACCTTTTTGGGAGCCTCTACGGCTCCCTTTTTTAGCTTGATGGGCGGCCTCTGATGAGGCTGGTTTGAAATATTCGTAGATCTCAATTTCACTGTGATTCTAGTATCTTTCCGTAACTATTGCGGGGTTGACTATGAAACTTATCAAAGTCAATTTCATTGCGTGTTGACGCAGGGTTCTCTTCTGTCATGACATTTGCTGGCACGTTACCGACGCCCCAGTACGATTCGAGAATTTGCAGATATCTCCCATTATCCTTGATTATTCTTATTCCTTCCTCCAGCTGCCCTCGAAAATGCTGCCCACGAGTAAAATCCTTCTTAAAGGCAAGGGCCACAACGGGTGTCGCCCAGGTAAATAGACCATATTGTTTGATCGAATCCCTGTCCACCTGACGAATCATCTGAAATCCGGTCAAGGCGGCAGCCTCAAAAAAATCGATACGGCCTTTTCGTGCCATCTGGACCAGTTGGTAGGGGGTTTGGATCTCCACGATGTTAAGGCTATACCGCTGATAAACATCAAGGAAAGGGCTGTTGACGATGACGCCCAGTCGATAGTCCCTAAGCTCGATCAGTTGACTGGGAATGGGTATGTTTTCAAAACGGGGGCGGTAATAGAACCAGCTGGTGCGCGCTTTGAAAAGGGGGACCCAGTTAAGAAGATTCCGGTCGGGACCGTGAGTCAACAGATTACCTGCCGCGAATGCATCGACCTGCTGATATAGCAGCTGGACCACCGCACGTCGAGCTGGAAAACTGACGAAGCGGACCTCGGTACCTACCGATTCGTATGCGGCTCGCAGTATATCGCAGGCGAGTCCTTGACCCTTGGCATTGTAATAAGGGGCATAATCGTGAATAGCAATCACCACCGTACTCTGCCCGAGAGCGAGTTGACTCGACAGAGAAAGGGCCATCATCAGCGGCAACAGCGTTTTACGCAGCCACGTGGTCATATCGGGCCCTCAGTGCCTTATGTTGCGCAATTTGTCCGCCAGGTAAAACGAGCAGACGTAAAATCGTTCAATAGTGAATTATGGACAAGTATAGATCACCAGCCTATTTGTGGGTTGGTCTCAATGCGGGTGGTCACCCGCTACGGAGAACCGTATAGGGTGACCACCCCGGCCCCCCCGAGGCCCAGGTTATGTTGAAGTGCGATCCGGGCGCCTTCAACCTGCCGTTTGTCTGCTTCACCGCGCAACTGGGTGACCAGTTCGACGCACTGAGCGAGTCCTGTGGCTCCCAGGGGGTGCCCTTTGGACATCAAACCACCCGAGGGATTGACCACAAACTGGCCGCCATAGGTGTTGTCACCGTCGGCAATCAGTTTTTCCGCCTGTCCAGGGCCACAGAGTCCAAGTGCTTCGTAGCTGATCACCTCGTTGGAGGTAAAACAATCGTGAAGCTCGATCACATCGACATCTTCCGGACCTATTCCCGCCTTCTGGTAGACCTGTGCGGCAGCATTTCGGGTCATATCCGCTCCCGCAAGGTCGATGGGGTTTTTTTTACGTGCATTCCGGTCTGTGGCCATGGCCTGCGCGAGTATATTGACACCTCTCCTTAAGCCTCGCTGGCGGGCAAAGCGTTCACTACAGACAATGACGGCGGCGGCGCCACAGGACGGTGGACAGGCTGCCATGCGGGTCAGGTAAGGTGGGAATATCATGGAGGAGGCGAGGACCTCCTCTACTGTGATCGGCTTTCTGTAGAGTGCGTCCGCATTGTGTTCGGCGTGTTTGCGACTTTTGACCGCCACTTTAGCGAAAATCGTCGGGCTGGCACCGGTTTTTTCGATATAGGCCGCGGCGGCGGAGCCAAAGATCCGCTGGGCATAAGGAGCGGGAGGCACTTGGGGCTTGAGGTGCTCCAGCTGCCTTTCCATCAGCACGAGCGGTGAAGTGCGGTCTGTCCAGACAGGCCCCGTTACGCCGGGACGCATCTCCTCAAAACCAAAGGCCAGGGCGCAGTCCACCACACCGCTCAGCACAGCCTGTCGCGCCAGCATCAGTGCGCTGGATCCAGAGGAGCCGTTGTTGTTGACATTGATGATGGGCAGGCCGGTCAAACCGATGCGATAGAGAGCGGCCTGGCCGCAGTTGCTGTCGCCGAAGACGTAACTTGCATAAGCCTGGCCGATATCGGCATAGCGTAGCCCCGCATCCCGCAAAGCGGTTCGGACCGCCTTTGCCGCCATCACTTCGTAGGGGTCGTGCCTGCCAGGCTTGACGAAAGGGGTCATGCCGACCCCGGCAATTTTGATGGGGATGCTCATTATAGAAAATTCTCTTCTGATGTGATGATTCACCCGACCACGCTAACCCGGTAGCCCAGCCCTACGAGAAAGGGTTGTTAAGAGCGAACTTTTTAAGCCATTGAGGGTAAGCAGAACCTGTACCATTGATCATCAGACCTAGCAATCGCACAGCTGTATGCAGGGTTTGGCAACCCAAAAGCAGGCTCTGCCGAATTCTCATAGGCGTCGCCGCTCTTGTTCATCCATGAACCCGCGGCATACCGTTCACCCTGAGCATAAAAAAGTTGCTCTTGTGATTTTAGGATTTGAGCAATCCATGGAGCTGCTCCACACCTGACAGGATCAGATGGGGGCGTCGTTTTTCCGGTAGTTGGGCAAAGGTTTGGGCGTCTGTTAACCCGGTGGTCACTGCTACGGCAAGTGATTTGCCCCGGTGGGCCATGGACATTTCCAGGTCGGGATCATCACCCACCACGGCCATATCCTTGAGGCGCACCCCCAGACGGCTGGCGGCGCTACTGAGCGCATGAATCGAGGGTTTGCCCACTAGGTGCACGCGGCAACCGGTTAGGTCCTTAACCATGGCTGCAATCGCGCGGGAGGTCCCCAGGGCGCGCCCCTGAGCGGTGGCAAAGAATACCGCCTGGGAGCTCGTGTAAAATTGAGCGCCTGCCCAGACTGCGTGGCACGCCGCTTCGAGGTTTTCCATAGTGCATTCTCGGTACCAGCCTACCAGCACGGCATCAGCCTGCTGGCGGCCATGGTCGGGAACGATCTCGATACCTGCCGCTTCGAGTGGTTTTTTCAGGCCGTCTCCCCCCAGTACCATCACGCGCTGGTAGCCTTTACGCACGAAGAGGTCAACAGCACTGCTGACCGGGGTCATCAGTGCGCCTTCGGGCAGGTGGAAACCGAGCTTACGCACGGTGTCGGCGTAGTGCTCGGGGGTGCGAGTCGTGCCGTTGGTGAAAAAGAGAAAGGGGATCTCCCGACTCGCCAGCAGTTCGGTCAGTTCGATCGCACCTGGAATCGGCTGTAAGCCTTTGTTCTTCTGGTCCCCAAGTACCATGGTGCCGTCCATGTCGAAGACGAAGGCCCTGGTTTGTCGGAGGCGTTCGAAGATCTCTTTGGACATTATCGGACTCGCGGTGGAAACGCTGAGATCGTTCATGCTGTCGCCTCCTTGGAGCCTGAGAGCGTCAGACGGAAGTCCGGTTTGTCGATCATCAGGTCAGAAACGCCGGCATGGTTCTTAAATTCGCCGAGCAGTTTGATAAGCGAGCGAATATCCGGGTTGTAATGACGTTTAGCGGGGCCTTTGGCGAGCATGGCCTCGATCTGATCAGTGGGCATGGTGGCACGCAGTAGAAACTCCTCGTCAGAGATACCGCTCGGGAAGTTCTTGCGCATCTCCGAGAGGGGAACGGGTAGTGGTTCGTGAATCAGTTCCTGGGCGCGGGGGCGCGACATGATTTTGTCTTTTACATCGGGGTCGATGGGGCCTATGGGGCGGCCAAAGTTGCCCAGGACAAAGCGGATTACCGGGTCCGAAACGTTATCGTAGCGCTCCTTGCTGATGATGTTGTAAAGCGCCTGGGTGCACACCATCTGCGGGAAGGGGGTGACCATGATGGGGTATCCAAGCTCAGCGCGAACCCGTCCCACCTCAGCCATGACCGCATCAAATCGGTCTTCGAGCTTTAGCTCGGCCAGCTGCCGACGTGTGGTTGAGATGACGCCGCCGGGTAGCTGGTGACGCAGAAATGCAGCGTCAAACTCCATGGGTGTGCCCGTGGGTAGACCTTCAGCCAAGCTCATGCGGGAAAAATAGTTACTAACCAGTGCCAGCGCCCGGTCGTTGATATCGACGGTATGGCCCAGTTCGCGCAGGTTGGCTACCACGCGTTCAGCGCAGGGCAGCGAGGTACCGTTGGCCAGGGGACCACAGGCTACCTGGAGCACCTGGGCGCCGCTGTCTGCCGCGGCCATATAGGTCAGCGGGGCTAGTCCGATGGTGCAGTGGGAGTGTAGCTCCAGTGGTTTGTCGCCAATGACTGCGCAGATCTTGGGGATCAGGATCTTAGCTCGTTCCGGGGTGAGGATACCGGCAGGGTCTTTGATATAGAATCGGTCCACATGCTCGGAGGCGGCCAGGGTGCTTGCCAGTGAGCAGTAGTATTGATCATCCGCCACTTCACTCAGGGTGTAGGTGAGGGCGACAATGATTTCAGAGGCACCGGCCTTGCGCATCATGCCGGCACTGGTAAGCAGCGCAGTTTCATCGTTCATGGGGTCCATGGCGATAAAACGCTCAATGCCGTTGACAACCAAGCGGTTGTAGACCAACTGCATGAACTCCTGGGATTGACGTTCCCAGGAGATAAAGCGAAGTCCGGTACCGATAAACTCCAGGGGCGTGTTGGGCATCGCCGCATGGGTCAGGCGAATCCGCTCCCAGGGGTCTTCGCTGTGGGTTCGTACCGCCATGCCCATATGGGTGCTGGAGGTGAAGTTAATCGCGTGGAAACCCACCCGATCCAGCACTGGAGCGATGGTTAGTATTTTGGCGGTATCCAGCCCGGTGGCGCCCCAAAGGCTTTGATTACCATCACGCAATGACACGTCGAGTAGTTTGATGTCGGCCATCTCAATCTCCTTGCCGTTGGGCAGTCTGTTCCAGAAAATCAGTGAAATAGGCGGTGTTCACCCCGCCGTTGGAAAAGTCCTCGGACTTCATGAGCTCACTGTGCATGGATAGATTGGTTTCTACGCCTGAAATCTGGCATCGATCCAGGGCCTCGCGCATGGTGGCCAAGGCGCTGTTGCGGTCCTCGCTATAAACAATCAACTTGCCAAGGAGCGAGTCGTAGAAAGGTGGCACCTTGGCGCCGGGTTGAATATGGGTATCCATGCGAATGCCGACACCCGCAGGGAATTCGGCCACGCTGATCGTCCCTGGGCTCGGTTGGAAGTCCTTACGCCAGTTCTCAGCATTGATGCGACACTCGATGGCATGCCCGGAGAAGTTGATCTGCTCCTGGGTAAAGCGCAGGGGACGCCCCTCGGCCACGGCGATCTGTTCCGCCACCAGATCCAGACCGCAGATGGCTTCTGTGACCGGGTGCTCGACCTGGATGCGGGCGTTCATCTCCAGGAAATAGAAAGTATCGCGCTCGCAATCAACCAGCAGTTCGACGGTTCCCAGACCGCGGTACTTCAGGTATTTGGCAAAGCCAACGGCAGACTGGTGCATCTGTTCGCGAAGCGCATCGGAAAGGTGAGGGGCGGGAGCCTCCTCCACCAGCTTCTGGTAGCGGCGCTGAATAGAGCAATCGCGGGTACCGAGGTGAATACAGTTTTCGCCATCCCCCAGTACCTGCACTTCAACGTGACGGCCGGAGGAGACGTAACGCTCCAGATAGACCCGGGCGTCGCCAAATGCGGCCTCCGCTTCAGCCACCGCAAGATCCACGGTTTGTGCCAGAGCCTCATGTGACTCCACGAGCTTCATGCCGCGCCCGCCGCCGCCGCCCACCGCTTTGACCAATAGCGGATAACCGATCTCAGCGGCGGTGGCTTCGGCTTCATTGGCGTTCCCCGCCGAACCGCCTGGCACCACCGGTAAACCCGATTCGATGGCATGATGGCGAGCTTTTAGCTTGTCACCAACCGCATCGAGTTGAGCGGCTGTGGCGCCTATAAAGGTGATGCCGGCGTCGTTGCAGGCCAGTGCCAGGCGTTGATTTTCGGAAAGAAATCCGTAACCCGGGTGAATGGCATCGGCCTTCGCTGTCAGAGCGGCGGCAACAACGGATTCAACCTTCAGGTAGCTATCCATCGACGGCGGGGGGCCGATACAGATGCAGTGGTCGGCCATGCGGGCGGCCAAAGAATCCAGATCCGCTTCCGATGCTGCCAGTGTGGTTTCGATGCCTAACGCGTGGCAGGTGCGTAGAATGCGAACCGCGATCTCGCCGCGGTTGGCCACCAGTATGTGACGTATCATGGTTAGCCCTCCTCGATAAACAGAATGGTCTCGCCTTGCTCGACAAACCCAGCGTCACTTGCGCAGATTTCTACCACCCGGCCTTTGACACCCGCCATGACCGAATTCATCAGTTTCATGGTTTCCACAATGCCGATGACCGTATCCTGATTCACCTGGCTGCCGACCTCGACAAAGTCCGGGGCGCCGGGTTTGGGGGCCCGGTAGAAGGTCCCTACGAGAGGGGTGCGGACCGCAAAATGGCCGTTTTTCTCTGCCGCTGAAGAGGCCGTGTTATTGGTGTCTTCTTTGGCTGAGTCTGCCGCCTCCTGGCCAGGATTCACCAGGTTGGTTTCCTGAAAATCCTCGATCGATTTGGTCCAGCTGCCGTTACCCTTGGCACGCAGTTTCAACTTGAAGCGCGAGGTCTGAAGCGACAGCTCTTCAAAGGGCCCGGCTTCGAGTTGGTGAATGATCTCATTGACATCATCGTCGTTTAAAAACATATGGGGTGGCTCCTTAATTATTCCGTATCTGTGGTTATTCGCTATTTTTAAAGCGCTCTACACTCAGCTTTTAGGGAGAGCGGCTAGCGCGTATAAGCGATGACCTGCTCAACCAGCGCATCGGCAAACTCAGCATCGTTGATGTGCAGGTCAAACTCCCTCAGGTTGGTTTCCGGTGGGAGATTTTCCTTCAAGTGCTGGGCGAATACGGGGGGGAGGGAAGGGTCATGTAGATAGCCCTCTTCGCTATCGTGGTGTGAGAAACCTTGCAACGGAACGAAGAAGGAAACGGGACCCTTGGCATCTTTGATCAACCCCGCCATGTGCTCCGCGTCGTTCTTAAACTCCTCTGCCTCTGCTCTCACTGCGGTCAGAGCGGCGTTATGGATGTGATAGCGGCGGTTGGGGAAGTGCGCTTTGGCAACATCGATGGGGCCAGAGACCATAAAGTCCAGGTTACCCGGCGCAAAGATTGTGGGTACCCCTTTCTGCAGGGCGGCCTTACAGCGGTCGGGGCCGGCGGCACAGATACCGCCGTGCAGGTGTTCGCTGACTTCAATCAAGGAGAGGTCAACGACGGCGGCCACATCGCGCTCCTTAATAATCGCATCCATCGCTTCCCCCCCGGTTCCCAGGGTGTGGAATACCATGACCTCGTAGCCGTGCTTCGTCAGGGAGTCACGCACACGTACACAGCACTTGTCTGTGGTGCCCAGGGTCGAGACAGCAACGAGGGGTTTTTGATCCCCGGACGATCTGTCCTCGGTGGTCGACAGATCGTGATGGGCCATGGCGGCCGTAGATATCGCACCATTGAGGAAAGCTTCCCGGGTGATGCTGTTAAGACCGGAGATGTCGCACACAGGGTTGACCATGATGATATCCTTGGCACCCACAAAGGGCTTGGTCATCCCCGAGGCCATAGTGGATATCATCACTTTGGGTAGTCCGTAGGGGAAGCTGCGCATAACGATCGTACTCAGGGTCGTTCCCATGGAACCCCCGAGCCCGATAATGGCGTTGAGCCCCACCTCTTGATGCAGCCTCTGGGCGCACTTGAGTGCCCCTTGGATCATCACCGCCTGACATTTACCCTCGTGCTTGAGTGCGCGCACCTCTTCAAGGGTTTGTCCGGCGGCGGCTGCAACCTCTTGCGGGCCGATTTCGGCTGCACCGACGATACTGCGGATGCTGGTATCGAGATGATGGACCTGGATGCCCGCCTCTTCTAAATAACGGCGGATAAACAGGCTCTCTTCTGCCTTGGTGTCCAAAGTGGCTATCAACAATACATTGGGTTTTTTATTCATTATTTTTCCTCTGTAGATAGGGCTCGTTTATTCAGGTGATTGGATAGTCGCTCTGGTGTTGCGCGTACTCCTTGATCGCCTCTAAGGCTTCCGGATTGGCCATGACGTTTTTGTTGGCGGCTTTTTCCAAGGGCATCCCCATCAGCACTTTCCGGACCGGCACCTCCATTATCTTCCCTGTCAGGGTACGTGGGACTGCCGCCACCTGGATGATGCGGTCGGGTACATGTCGCGGGGAACACTGCTTTCGCAGGGCTGATCGGATCGCCGCTTCGGTCTCCGGGTTCAGTTTCCGGCCATCGGCCAGTTGCACAAAAAGGGGCATGAAAAATTTCCCTTCCGGCAGATCGAGGTTGACGATAAGGCTATCGGTGACTGACGGCACCGCGGCGAGGGCACGATAGATTTCTGCGGTACCGATACGCACGCCATAACGATTCAGGGTGGCGTCTGAGCGTCCGAGCACGAAGCAGCCCCCCCGGGTATTCAGGCGAAAGAAATCACCATGACGCCAGACGCCGGGGAACTCTTCGAAGTAGGATTCTTTGTAGCGGCGGTTATCGTCGTCATTCCAGAATCCGACCGGCATCGAAGGCAGGGGTTGGGTAATCATCAGTTCGCCCACCTCGTCGATCAGACTTTCGCGGTCGTCGCTCCATGCCTGGGCGTCTACACCCAAGGCACTGGCCTGCATCTCGCCAGCGTAGACCGGCAGGATCGGCACACCACCGACAAAGCCGGTACAGCAGTCGGTGCCGCCGCTACCCGTTGCGACCCAGAGATCCTGCTTCACATTCTCGTAGAACCAGGCCGTGCATTCGGGTGAGACGGGTGAGCCGGCCGGCATGATAGCGCGCAGGTTGGAAAGGTCGTATTTCTCTCCAGGAACGATCCCGTGTTTTGACATTATCTCCACATAGGTGGGGCTGGCGCCAAAAAAGCTGGCTCCGGTGTCCTGCGCCATTTTCCAGAGCACGTCGGGCGTCGGATAAGAGGGGTCTCCGTCGTAAAGTACCGGACAAGCGCCGGTCAACAGTGCGCTGGCGAGGAAGTTCCACATCATCCAACCGGTGGTGGTGTAGAAGAACACGCGCTCTCCGGGATGGAAGTCCATATGCAGATGCAGCAACTTGTTCATTTCGAGCAGGATGCCGCCATGGCCATGCATGATGGCCTTGGGCGACCCTGTGGTGCCGGATGAGAAGAGAATCCAGAGGGGGTGGTCGAAGTGCACTTGCTCAAAATCAAACTGCTCGGCAGATACCGGCGGATGATCCATCAGTTCATTCCAGTGCAGGAGTGCTGTGCACGCCGGAGGTGTCGCTGCAGTATCAAGGTAGGGAAGATAAACCACCTGTTCCAGCTCTTTGAGTCCGCCGATGATCTCCGCCAGCTGGTCCCGTCGGTCAAAGGATTTGCCGCCGTACCGGTAACCGTCCACGCAGAAAAGTACCTTGGGTGAGAGTTGGCTGATTCGATCGAGCGCCGCCGGGGCTCCGTACTCTGGTGAACAACTGGCCCAGATCGCGCCGATACTGGTGGTCGCCAGCATCGCTATCAGGGTTTCGGGGATATTGGGCATATAGGCAACGACGCGATCGCCGGGTTGAACCCCGAGCTCGCGAAGCTGAGAGGCGATAATTCGAACCTGGTTTGCCAGGTCAATCCAGGAAAGAGACTGCAGGGCGCCGGATTCGTTCAGGAACATCAGGGCATCACCACCCTGATGTTCCCGGCGCAGTACGTGTTGCGCATAGTTGAGCCGTGAGGCTGGAAACCACTCCGCGCCAGGCATCTCTCGGCTACCCAGGACAAGGTCATAAGATTCAGATTCTATTGAGAAGTATTCCCAGATTGCGGACCAAAAGGCTTCGATGTCGTCCACTGACCAGCGGTATAGCTCATCATAATTGGTGAAGCTAAAGCCTTGCTCCCGGTTCAGCCAGGTCATAAAAGCTGTGAAATTGGTTTTCTCTATCCACTCCGGACTCGGGGTCCACAATAAATCGCCTTCTTTAATCATGAACGCTTCCTATTAATCTATGGATTCTTATTAGTTGGCGGACAGACGACTTCAGTGAAGTCATAATTGCCCGCGCTTTAGTCGGTAATGGTCTACCTGTTCATCGCAACTAGCAGTTTTTAAAACCTTTTTTAACTTTCAAAAAAACTAACAGACATGCTGAGAGCTTAGCTGTCCGTGCATCGGCAAGTACCCATTTACAGTAACTGTGAGGCAGTAACCGTGCCATATTTCATGTGGGTCTCGATAAATAGCTGACTGTCTGCAGTAATGTGTTGATTTTGTTTATCTATCTTGTTTGTTGTAACTGTGGTGGTAAGGATGGTGGCGGTGGCTAGTTGGATGAGCTTTCTGAATTTATAAAATAAAAAATATGTTGCTGCTGCGCGGCTTTTTAAATTTAGGAAGGCAAAAGTCGGACGCAGTAAGGAGAGGGTGCCGAGGCCATATAGCTACAGGCTTATAACGTGAATATTGTGGTTCAGTGGCCAACCCAAAAGGTAAAGTTATAACGTACCAGGCTAAACCCAGGGTGCTTTTTAGCCTGGTAGAAACGTTTAAAAAGAGCTTATCGGGCGGGTGAGAAAAGAAGTTATGCGAGATGTGCGAGACTTGTGGATGAGGAATCGCGAACTCAACTCCGAAGTGCGACATTTCCCTATGCGCTCTACGCCTAATGGTATCAATGAATTATACGTATAGTGTGCTGGTGCGGCCTACGCGGCATCCTTACCGCTGCTCCGAAAGCTCCCTGTGCCCTTTCAAGCGTAATTCCTGTGTTCAAGGCTGGGCAGGTCAATTCATTATGTCTAGGAGACTGTCGGGCTTGGCCGATCGTAGCGAGGGAGATACGATTTGAGGAAGATTTTTCGATCACCTGAGGCGCGAATAGCGAGCTATTTAACGAGGGTGATCGTGAAAATATGACCAAATTCGGGTTTTCCGCAGTAGATTAGTGTTAAGTCCTGCAGCCTCCTAGTGACTGGTCATACCGCCATCGACCACCAGTTCGGCGCCGGTCATCCAACTGGATTGCTCGGAGGCCAAGAAAACAGCGGCGCCCACAATATCCTGCGGTTCTCCGGTGCGGCCGATGGGATAACCTCCCAAGACTATTTCGTCCGCCGTTGCCCGATCTGGAAATACCCCCGCCTCAATCATATCATCCACTAGCTTGTTACCCATGTCGGAACCGACGAGCCCTGGATAGATACTGTTAACCCTTATTCCATAACCAAAGCGGCCGCATTCGACAGCCGCGGATTTGCTCAGTAGGCGAACCGCTCCTTTGGACGCACTGTAGACACTCAGCGCCGGAGTGCCGATCTGTCCGCCGACCGATGAAAGATTGATAATACTGCCTCCCTGGCCCACCTTGCCCCCAGGGCGCATGATGCGAATAGCATGTTTATGTCCGAGAATCGTACCGGTCACATTGATCGACATCAGCCGCTCAATATCTCCTTGCTCGACGTCGATCAGGGGGCAGATCTGTATAATGGCTGCATTGTTGATCAGCACATCCAGGCGACCGAAGGTCTCTACGGTCTGGTTTAAGGCTGCGATCCACTGTTGCTCATCACTGACATCGTGGGAAATGGCGATCGCTTCGCCCCCCTGTTTACGAATCGATTCGGCGGTCTGCTCCGCTTTTTCCAGTTGCACGTCACCAATGGCAACCCGTGCGCCCTGTTGGACAAAACTGGTGTCAATGGCGGCGCCGATTCCGGTTGCGCCACCTGAAACATAGGCAACTTCGAGTTGTTTCATAACTTCCCCTTGTTTTTTTTAAGCTAAACAATCAATGACGGTGGTTTATCGTCATCGACTATCTTTACCGACTATCGACTCCTCTGCTTCACTAGTAGAGGCCGGTGAAACCACTTGATAGAGAGCACCACTAAAACAAATCCCAGGCAGCCGAGTAGAGCCCAAAGGTTTTTTTCCCGCTCCGGTGAAAAGACCAGTTCAAAGCCCTGATCCTTGGTTAATGCGGAAAAGCTGGATACGCAAAACGGGCAACAATAGAGCCGGAATAGCTGCCAGAACTGTTTTTTTAGGCGCAGTCTTGTGACCGTTCCTGTTGCCAGTACCAGAGCGGTGCCGACGATTAGACTGAGGCCCAGGGAGTTGCCCCAAAGCCCAGGGTTGCCGTCGAAATGCTGACAGACCATGGCCAGGTACCAGATGATATAGACCCAGAGAACCAGGGTTTCTTTGCTCATCTGATTTAGGTATCTAACCATTCTCGCTAACCTTGCTTCTTAGCCGGTGAGTGACTTTTTAGCGTGATGAAATCAAGTGCAGGCCTTACGCAAGACCTGCAGTGATTGAATCCTGAAAACCTCAAAGGTCTTGGTTTGCGCTTGCAGGTTATCTATCCAATACCACCCGACCATTGGGTTTGCTTGCCCTCGAGCAGCACAGTATCAGTCGTTGTTCCCGTTCCGATTTGCTGAGGACATAATCACGGTGCTCGATATCCCCCTCAACATAGTCGGTGCTACAGACGCCGCAGAGGCCGTCTCCACATTTGATATCGACCGCTTGGCCGGCCTCCTGCAGGGCTACGGCTGCACTCTTGTCCTCCGGTACCTGGATCTCGATGCCGGAGCGCTGCAGGAACAGGGTAAAGGCGTGGTTTTCATAGTCGCCGGTATCGGGTGCCGAGAAATATTCCCGGTGCAGCGAGTCTTCAGACCAGCCTTGTTGTTGGCCCGATTCGAATACCGCATCCATAAAGGCTGCTGGGCCACAGGTGTAGAGATGGTCGCCGGGTTGGTAGTCGTTCAGTACATCGTCGACCATCAGGCGGTTTTCATCGCTAAAGTGAAACTGCACCCGGTCAGCCCAGGCGTAGGATTCCAGTTCCTCGATAAAGCCCGCCTGGGCGCGGGTCTTGGACTTGTAATAGAAGCTAAACTCACGTCCTTCGGAATGCAGCTGATGGGCCATGGCGATCAGGGGGGTGACGCCAATGCCGCCTGCTAGCAGCAGGCTGCGCTTGGCCTCATGTACCAGCTGGAAGTGGTTTCGGGGACGGGAGACCAACACTGGCCTGCCCTCCTGCAGTTGCTGGTGGATGCGCAGGGAGCCGCCACGCCCCTCATCCTCGCGCAGTATCCCCACTAGGTAACGGGATGCATCTGCCGGGTCTCCCGCCAGGCTGTATTGGCGGATGAAGGGCGGGGCCACCGTGATATCAATATGGGCGCCGGCTTCAAAGGGGGGCAATACCGAGCCGTCCTGCGAAGTCAGTTCAAAAATCACAACCTTCTCATCGGCCGAGCTGACCTTGCGCCTGACCACTTTGGCGGCAAACACCGGGGCCGGTCCCTCCGGAAACTGGTATTGAGGTACGAGGCTGTCCGTCTCGCCACAGGCCAGTTTTTTTCGGTATTCAGTGGGGGAGATTAGTTCGCGGTAGGCCTCGATGCCCTCCTCTCTGTCTACCGGGTAGGGGGCGGGGTAGGGCGGTGGCGCCAGGTCGGCAGGATAACAGGCTAGAGTCTGGTCCTCGGCTTTCAGCACTAGTTGGGTATTGAGACCTCGGCGGTTGGTATCGGTGGCGATTAGGGTCACGCCTTGCTTGTCGGTACGAATGTCCCACCACCATTTTTTCACTGGATTGATGCCGCCGTTGCCCATCCAGTCGTCCACCTTGCACAGCCATTTGGCGGTGGAGGGGAGTCGGGTGGCAAGCCAGCGGAAGGGCGCTTCCTTAAATATCCCCTCTAGGTTCCAGGGACAGGTTTTCATGCAGCGACCGCACATGGAGCCGGCGTCGTTGGTCAGGCGGTAACGGGTGCACTTCTCCTGGTCCGATTTCCAGATTTCGTAACCATTGTACATTACCTTGGGCCCGGCAGTGATCGCCCCGGAAGGGCACTCACGCGCGCACTTGTTGCAGCGGTCGCAGAACTTCTGCAGGCCGAAATCGATGGGCGTGTCCACTTCCATCGGAAAATCCGTGGTCACCACGCCGGTTTTAAGCCGCGGCCCCATATGGGGGTTGAGCACTACATCGCCGATCCGGCTGATCTCCCCCAGACCGGAGAGCAGCGCCAGGGGCGGCTGAATCACATCGCCATCGGCGGCCGTGTGGGTAGTGGCGCTGTAACCCAGATTACGCAGATGCTGGGCGACCACACCACCGACCAGGGAAGCGCGCATATAGGCGCGCATGCTTTGGGTGCAGGAGAGCCAGTCGTCGCCGCTGCCTCCTTCCTGGGATTCATGGCCCTGGTCGATCAGGGTGGTGATGGCGTACTTGTGTGCCGGCTTGATTTCGGTACCGTCCTCGCCATGGGAGTACCAGACCCAGTCCGGCGCTTCGCAGATGCCCACCTGGTCCGTTCCCAGGTAGTGCAGGGTTGCCTTAATGATCTCGGCGTTGCTGACCGGATTGTCGTAGCCGGGTGCTCTTGCCGCCAGATTGGTTGAGCGTTGCAGCAGCATATAGGCCTGTAGCACCGAGGCACAGGCCGCCCCCAGTGGGTATTTTCCAACAAAATAGCCGTCCTTTGAGGCATCCTGGGGACCTGGGCCCAGGTCCCCGAAAGCGGCACGGGTAAAGAAGTTGCTGCGCTTGGGTATCCGCGGTATGCGATCGCCATCGATCAAACTGGTGGGTGTGTCGACGTGTTTGTCTTTTTCCGTAGGAAAGTGGCTATCTTTGAAGTCTCGCCGCTTGAACGCCACGGCATTGAAGGCATTTTTCGTGCTGCCGTGACCGACCCACCAGGCCGGGCCTTTGCTGCGTACCTTGTCTGTCAGGTTTTGGGGAGCGAGGGGCTGGTCCACCTGGAAGGCCAGGGTGGTGGTAATGGCGGCCAGGCCGAAACGGCGTCCCAGGTAGGGGTTGGAGATCTTCCCGTCATCGTCCGCCAGGGCGATGCCTGCACTCACCGCCAGTCGGTTGAGATCCACATCGGCGCTGGTGGCGGAGTGAGCCCGTGCTTCAAAGCCGAGCTGACGCAGGTATTGGGATAATACCGCCGCTGTCTCGGCAGCGCGTAGTGCGGCCCGTTGTGGCTGCATGCCGGGGAGCCATTGCGCACCCGGTTCATCGTCCCTGGCGTCGCGGGGGAATTCCACGGCGATGACCAGCGCGTGGGTGTGATGATCGATTGGCGCCGAATCTGCAATGATCGAGGCCCGCATCCGCTGGAGCGCCATCGTCGCATTGAACTGCAGGTGGATCTTATTACTGCTTTTCTGTTCGTCTAACAGCTCCTGCAGGCGGGGATTGCGAAACGGCTGTTGCAGCTGGTGTTCCGCCTGCAGTTCACAGCAGCCCATCAGGCTGCTATCGAGAAAGTGCCCCGCCGCTTTGAGATGCCGTGCACGCTCTGTCAGGTCGTCCGGAATTTCCGCCACGACCGGCATCTTCTGGCCTTCGCGCACCGCATCGAGCACACAGAGGTAATCGTTGATGGCACGCCCAATGGAGTAGGGGTCCTGATCCGGCACCATCTGCAGCGGCTGCATAGGGGGGAGGTGAGAAAGCGCTGGCTGTTCCTCAGTACGACCCAACTTTTCGGCGGGGTAAGGGCCCATATGTACGGGTCGATTGCGATAGGAAAAAAGTTTCATAGGGGAGTCACCAGCGTGAAAAGGTTCACCAACATTGTTGTGCCGCGCTTAGGGTTCTTGCTTCGACGGCGGCGCGTCCAGTCATGACTGAAGCTGTTAGTTGCGTCTACGAGAGCGCGCAATCCAATCTACGCTCTGTTGTCATGTTGACTTGCAGCGATAGAGTCGCGGGTGGGCGAGAATATTTGTGTCTGAGTATTCAGCGAGCAGTTCAATAAACCATGGGCTTTTTTATTCATTATTTTATCCTCTTGGTATCTTTTCTTTGCATTCAGTGAAATCGACACTGGCCCTCAGGCTGAGAGTTACGTTTTATCTGTTTCCCTAAGGAACCTTTTACTAATTTGGATGAATGTTTGGTTTTAGTCGCTTCAGCAGGGTTACGTTTTTTTGAGGATTTTATTTATGGCAGGAATAAACCTATCCATTTTTTATCCAGGAATACGAAATATTCAGCCGGAAGATACGTCAAAAACCGACCTTGGTTTTTTTGTGAGTTGACGGATTTAACCAAGCAACAACTGCGCCATTTTTTTCTTGTCTTCTGTAAGCTGGCTTTTTGTTGTTTTAATTTGTTGAAAATGCAGTGATTATATTTATATGACTTGTTAATATGAGTAGGCGAATGGAAACCACCGCTTGATTGTTGTTTCTGTTTTTGCAAAATGAAAAGAGTAGTTGCAGAGCGGTCTAATAAATTTAGATAATCAAAATACGTTCGATAGAGTAGCGGGTAATGGGTATGGTCAAGAAGTGGAGTGCCTCATCAGATCAGATCAAGCTAGACACCGGCGATAAGCCCAAGAACGACAACTTGGATGAACCCACCGACGTTGCGCGTCCGACTCTGGCGGATATTGCAGAGTGCCTCTCTTTTTCTCCCGGTGATGGCCGTATCTGGCTGAGTGACCAACGAATGATGCTCCTACACAGCGGTGCTTTTGGCGCACTGCGGGGAGAGTTGGTCGAAAGTCTGGGCATCGAGAAAGCCCGGGGGTTGATGACCCGCATGGGCTATCTTGGTGGGGCCAAAGATGCACGGCTTCAGCAGGAGCGCTGGCCCGATGCCGATCTGGCGGCCTTCTATCAGGCTCGACTGCACTCTCTGGAGGGGATGCTCAAGGTTGAGCCCCTTCATTTCAAGTTCGACACCAAGAGTGGATATTTCGAAGGTGAATATTTGTGGCATCACTCGGTGGAAGCGGACGAGCAGATCGCGACACAGGGCATCGGGACCTTTCCGTGCTGTTGGATGGCCGTGGGCTATGCCATCGGCCATGGCAGTACGTTGCTTGGGCACCTGCTGATTGCCCGCGAAGTGTCCTGTCGTGCCATGGGAGACAGTGCCTGCCGCGTAGTGGTCAAATCCGCGGAGCTTTGGGATAACGTTGAGGAGGATATGCGTTACCTCAATGCGGAAACCTTTGTGAACAAGCGGATGGCTGATGTGCCGGTCTCAGTGCCCGTCAGCGACGATACGGCCCCGTCTAAGGCTGCGGAGGGAGGACAGTTTTATCAGGATGGTTTGGTAGGCGTTTCCGCAGCATTCAACGCGGCCTGCCACCAGCTGCAGCGCGTTGCGGGTGCCGATGCGACGGTGCTTTTTACCGGAGAGTCTGGCGTTGGCAAAGAGATGTTCGCGAATATGCTGCACCGTATCAGCAAGCGTGGTGACCGGTCTTTTCTTGCGGTTAATTGTGCCGCAATACCGGAAAATTTGGTGGAAGTCGAACTTTTTGGTGTGGAAAAAGGGGCCTTTACCGGGGCGGTACAGTCTCGCCCGGGACGCTTCGAGCGCGCCGATGGTGGCACACTTTTTCTCGATGAGATCGGCACCCTGAGTCTGAGCGCCCAGGGCAAACTCTTGCGCGTCTTGCAGGAGGGTGAGGTTGAGCGGGTCGGTGGCATCGATACCTTGCCGGTCGATGTCCGTGTCGTTGCGGCAACCAATGTGAACTTGAGGCAGGCGGTGAAGGATGGCAGCTTTCGTGAGGACCTGTTTTATCGTTTGAACGTATTTCCGATCCAGTTGCCCCCGCTTCGTGAGCGCCGCGAGGATATCCCTCTGTTGATGAATTATTTTTTGAACCTTTACTGCCGTAAATATGATCGTAACGTGCCTGGATTTACCCAGCGCGCGGTTAAGGCGCTCCTGTACTATAGTTTTCCCGGCAATATCCGAGAGCTGCAAAATTTGGTCGAAAGGGGAGTGATCAGCACATTTGATGGTGATCAGGTCGACTTGCCCCATCTGTTTGTTACGGGCGAGGAGATGCCCGGCGAAATCATGTCGCTGGTGCTCAAGGAGGGCAAAGGCGGCTTAGCCAATGAGGAGGTTGGGTTAGAGATGACAATATCACCTCCTGACGGAGACCTTCTGGATACCGTTATTCAGTGGCAGAAGGCAAGCAACCACCAATTATCCCTGGAGGATATAGAACGAACATTGGTGGAGAATGCCATTTCTCAGTGCGATGGCAACCTCTCTGCGGCCGCCCGGCTACTCGGTATTTCACGGTCCCAGATTGGTTATAGGTGTGAGAAGTATAAGCAGAGCGAACCATCTCGCTAGTCACTCTCAAGGTGTGTCGACGCTGGTCACTGGCGGAAGATCGGGGCAGTAATCCTCAGTGTCCGCTATGAAGAACTGAAAGTAAGCAGTGCAGTGCTATTAAAACTAACTATGCACGACAGGAGTGTGTCGTCTACGGCCCCGGAACTATCGACAAGGTCAGCGGCCGCTTTCTTGATTAGAGGGAGTTCTGTCAAATCCAGCATTAGAGGAATCGAAAGGTAGCCATCGTTTCATCTAGCGCCGCTGGCAGAGCCCCGAATCAGCTTGTTCTCAACAGCAAAGTGCTCATTCCTGCAGTGCGTGCGGTCTACTCTTGTCTCTCCCTGGAGCGAGTTGAAGGGTGTGATTCGTTAACAAAAAGCCGCTTCGGAGATGTCCGCTTACCGAAATGAAGAGCAGGAATCGACTCGAATGTTAGCCAGTCTTAGATGTCAGCAGTGTCGATTTAGCCGAAATATCTACTTTCTAAATAGGATCGGCAGTGGCACCTGATAGAAATAGTGGATGGCATTGTGGCTGCCAAACATTCCATGAAAATGTTTCATAATGTAGCACAGTGATAGTGTCAGTAACGATGGCCGCTAAGTAGATACAGCCGCCGATATCGAAAGTCACCATGATGTCTGCTAAGTTCGCTTAGCTAACCAGTTGATTGAATTTCCTGACCAGCGAGGATGACTGGCAGTGCCCGGCACCTGACTTCGACGGATCAGTTTTTGACCGTCTCCAACTAGTTAGTTAAGTGGCCCTCCTGACCAGCCAACGCTGCAATGCGTAACACAACACATTAGGCTGCCCTTTCAAGATGACCTATTACAGGACACTGTATAGATGACATTGTGTAAAACTAGCATAACGATCAGCTTAAGGAAGCATCGATGACAGACCTACCGAATTCAGATTTCTACGTCGCGGCTTACGAGCCCGGGGCCGAGCACCCGGCCCTGCCGACCTGGGCCTGCCGGGGACACAACCCCGTGGCGCTGGACGAGGACTGGCCGGGCAAGGCCATCCAGCGGCGTGATATTACGTCGGTACCGGGCGCTTTTCAGTTGACCGGGGTGCTCTCAGCGGAGGAATGTCGGCGCTTTATCGAACTCACAGAATCGCTGGGCTATCTGCCGGACGCCGCCGTCTCTCTTCCCCGCGACATACGCCACAACGATAACGTGGTTTGGGTAACCGATGAGGGCACGGATGGGATAATCTGGGAGCGCATCGCCAGTCTGGTTAAACGCAACCTCACCCAGCTCAACGGCAAGCCTCCGCTGGGCATCAACGCCCGGTTTCGTTTCTACCGCTATCGTGAGGGCGATTACTTCCGTTTCCACAGCGACGGCGCTTGGCCCGGCAGTCGCGTGATCGAAGACAAGCTGGTCGCCAATGCCTACCCGGACCGCTACAGCCAACTGACGCTGTTGCTTTTCCTCAACGACGACTTCGATGGCGGTGCGACCCGGTTCCTGCTGGAACCGGGCGACAAGGGTGGACAACTGCAATCCAGCACTTCCACCGTCGCCGATATCCGGACACCGGCGGGAGGAGCACTGTGTTTCCCACATGGCGCGCACCCGCTGCACCGCGTGCATAGCTCCGAACCGATCCACCGAGGTGTGAAATACGTTATTCGCAGCGACGTGCTATTCCGGCTCTAGTTTCGAGGCTACCGGGCAGTGATCTGCCCCAGCCAGAATGGGCACAGACCTACGCAACCTTTGTATTAATTAGCACTTGTTTAGCGTCTGCTTTGCGGGATAGTGCCGACTGCCATCAGATCAGGATTATTCTAATCCCCGGGTCTGCTATGCAGGCTCTAAGCGGACGATGAGAATAATACAGAAAAGCGTTTTCCTTGTTAAAAGTATTGAGGTTATCTGGGATGTGTGCTGGGCTATGACAATAAAAGTTTGTTGTGGTTACTTAGTTCCCGTTAGCCGTTTAATGCCAGTCACAGGTATCGACTTACAATATTTTTCCTAAGCTCTGGTGTGATTATTTTCTTAATTGTTGTATCTATATCAACAATTAGTTTTTCAGCTTCGGGGTAGCTCCGCCTAAGCCCAAACTGCATTTCTGTTTCTCGATTTTGATCCACGATGTAACCCAATGGAGCGCTGTCTAGCAAGCCATTTAGTCCAGCGGTTTTAATTTTGTAACCTGTCACCAGTGGGTCTGCAAAATAGAAATCGATACGCCCACGTAACAGCATCACTAATATTTGTTCAACTCTGGAAACTTTCTCTACGTTAGGATGATCCTTCCAAATCTGGTCATGTCTACTGTTGCCTAAAAAAGTAGCTGTTTTAAATAAATAGAAATCTTCTATACGTCGAGCAGCCTTGATTTCTGGGGCATTAGGGCTTGCGGGATTAAAAAACACGACTTGTCCGTGTAGAACAATTATAGGTGTTGGTGCAAATATAGCGTAGCGCTGACGCTCAGGCGTTATAGGACAGCAGAAGGCGTCAACCATCCCCAGTTCTACCATCCGCTGTGCTCTTTCCCATGGATAGGATTGATGACTGAATGCCAAGTTCATTGAAAATGCCAGTGTATCAGTTAAATCGGGAAGGATACCTTTAGTAGCGCTTTGATCACTGGTTTGAAAAGAATATGGTGGTATATCAGGATGATAAGCTAAGCGAATCGTTTGCTGTTCACGAGAGTGAGCATGGCCGGTTAAAAAAAACAAACTTGGTATCGCGAAAATAACAGTTCGTCTGTGGATCATTTCCGTGTTTTTCCATAAGGTTATTGTTTTTGTAAATGATACGACAAATCAACCGCATTATAAAATGTAATATTTTGCATTAGGGTGAATAACTCCTGAAAGGGAGCAGCAGGAGCACCTACAAAAAATAGCGTACGACATTGTGGCAGCCAAGCATTCCATGAAAATGCTTCATAATATGGCTCGGTGGTAGTGTTAGTACAAATGACCGCTAAGTGCCCCGAACTGCCGCCAAAATAGAGCGATCTAGATGACCGCTTAGTAGATATAGGCGACATACAGCCACGCCCTGGCAGGGCTCACCTGCATCAATTCAGATTCTCAAAAGCATAGGTGACAGGTGAGTTTTTCGTCCTCATCCACTTCTCTTACCAGTTCTCCTAAACCTGCACCAAACCAGGCTGCCCTGCACCATTGTGCTCGGAGTGATGCTAGCGCAATCGTCTTAAAAGCAGTCTTTCATCCACGCAAGCAACGAGACATATTTTTTATAAATCTGATTTGGCAGTCACTAGAAAAGTGATAGCCTGTTTGGTCGTCGAGGGGATGGCAGCGACAACTCCTGATACTTTAACTCATCTTTTCAAACTTTATAAAAGGTACGAATAATGACCAAAGCCATACGTATCCACCAAACGGGCGGTCCGGAAGTTTTAAGCTGGGAGGAGGTTGATGTTGGCACCCCC
>JBALTG010000022.1:0-47200 GCA_036964625.1 Motiliproteus sp. | reverse complement strand
TCTCGCTACGCTCGCTATTCTCGGTCAGCCTCCTAGCATACGCCCATAATAGATATCGCGCAGCATAACATTTGGTTATGCCGGATGCGATATTTGTGATTTGTCCTGATGCTTGTGACAGGGAATAATGTCTCAAATTCAACAACAAACACGGGTAACTTGAGATGGATTGGGGATTGCTTCTGCTGGTGACATTCTTCGCCGCCACGGTACAGTCGGCCACCGGCTTCGGCTTTGGTCTGATCGCCGTCTCTGCCTTCCTGATCATGCTTAATTCAGTCGCTGCGATTCAGTTGGTGATGATCATCACCCTGGCGATGTCCTGTGTCCATTTTCCAAAGCTCAGAGGGATGGCGCCCGGCCAGTTGCTGCGGTGGCTATCGATAGGCTGTGCGTTGGGCTTTCCGCTGGGGATTCTGGTCTATAACGAGCTGGATCTCGATACCATCAAGATGGCGGTCGCCGTGTTGATCATTCTGATCAGTGTGCAAAATGGCTGGCACCTGTTGAGCCAGAGAAAGAGCCAGAAGCAGGCAGAGGGAACCCCCCTGCAAACCTCTGAACAGCCTGTGTATCGCCGAGGGGCGGTGATGGGGGTTGGCGTTGCCTCCGGTCTGATGGCCAGCAGTATGGCGATGCCGGGGCCAGCGGTGATGCTGTATCTGTCCCGGACGGCGCTGGGTAAAAACGAAATTCGCGCCACCATCCTGACTTTTTTCCTGTTTTCCTACGGCGGCGCGCTGCTGCTGCAGGCGACGTTGATCGGTATCGAATCTCAAACCTGGATTACAGCAGCGGTGCTTACCCCGTCCGCCTTGGTGGGTGTGCTGGCCGGTCATTTTCTGTCAAAAAAAATCAATCAGCAGCTGTTTAAGGGACTGGTGCTGCTGATTTTGCTGCTGACCGGCCTGTTTATGCTGGTCAACCTTTAACTCCGACTCGATCAATAACATAAAGAGGCAACCATGCTAACCGATAAGTATCCTCGCGTAGATCTATCCCACACACCGACGCCGCTCGAGACCCTCAATAATCTTAGCGCCAAGCTGCAGGGGCCGCGTATCTGGGCCAAACGGGATGACTGTACCGGCCTTGCCATGGGCGGTAACAAGGCCCGTCAGCTGGAGTTCTACATCGGCGATGCGGTTTCTAAAGGTGCCGACACGCTGCTGACCACCGGTGCGGTGCAGTCTAACCATGTCCGGATGACCATCGCCGCCGCCAGAAAGCTGGGCCTTGAGGTCGAAGTGCAGTTGGAAAAACGCGTCGGTGGCCGTCAGCAGGAGTACTACGACTCCGGCAACCCGTTCTTGATGAAGATGATGGGTGCCAAAATTCACTACTACCCCGTCGGCGAAGATGAAGAGGGTGCCGATAAAGCGATGTATGTCCGGGCCGATGAGATCCGCCTGGCGGGCGGCAACCCGTACGTTATTCCGCTGTCGGGCAACCACATCCCCTACGGTTCGCTGGGCTACGTCAAATGCGCCGAAGAGTTGCTGCTGCAGGCTCAGCAACGCTCGCTGAACATCGATGGCATCGTGTTGGCTTCCGGCAGTGCAACCACTCACGCCGGGTTGTTGGCCGGGCTACGGGCCTTGGGCAGCAAAATTCCGGTGTACGGTTTTTGCGTTCGCCGGGACCAGGTAGCTCAGGCTGAGCGTGTCATCGGCAAATCGAATGTCGTTGCCGAGATGATCGGTTGTCCTGGTGTCGTGACCGAGGACGATGTCTGGGTTGACGATAGCATGCTGCGCCCCGGCTATGGCCAGCTCAATGAAGATCTGTTGGAAGCGATGCGACTGACCGCCCGCTGCGAAGGTCTGTTGCTCGACCCGACCTACACCGGCAAGGCGATGGCAGGGCTGATTCATCTGGTCACCAGCGGCCACTTCAGCGCCGATCAGAATATCGTTTTCTTACATACCGGCGGTACACCGGCGCTGTTCGGCTATCCAGAAATTCTCGAAGACACCCAGCCTCAGGCAGACACCCAATCCCAAGAAGACACCTCATCCCAGTCAGACAAACAAGCCCAGGCCGAATTGCTGGCCAGCTAATCAGGAGAAAACCATGAGCGAGACGATTGAAGCACGGCTGGACCGACTCGGCATCGAGTTGCCTGAAGCCACCGTACCGGTTGCCAACTACCTGTCCTATGTCCGTTGCGGCAACCAGCTGTTTGTTTCCGGCCAGCTGCCGGTCGCCAACGGCAAGATGCTCTACAGCGGTCAGGTCGGCACCGAACTTTCGGTAGCAGAGGGTCAGGCCGCCGCCCGGCAATGTGTGCTTAACCTGGTCGCTCAAGTTAAGGCGGCCTGTGACGGCGACCTGGAACAGGTGCGTCGGGTGGTCAAGCTCGGCGGGTTTGTTAACGCTGCCGTCGACTTTACCGACCACGCTCAGGTGATCAACGGGGCTTCGGATCTGATCAGCCAGCTGTTTGCCGACAAGGGCCAGCATGCTCGGGCGGCCGTGGGCTGCTCATCGCTGCCGCTGGGTGCGGCGGTCGAGGTCGAGGGGCTGTTTGAGTTGGAACCAGAGAGCGAGCTGCAGGGTTAAAACAGCTACGAAACGCTAAGAATTTTGTGCTCGCGGGGCTGTCGCGAGCGCATTTTGTAGAAAAAACATGACGACTCAAAATAATAAGCATAAATCTGGAGAGTAAGCATGCAACAACTGAAAACCAAAAATAAGCTACTGGGATTGGCCCTGGCTGGCGTGATGGCATCGGCTATCGCAGCGCCAACGATGGCGGCGGCAACCAAGACTCATGTATCGATCGGCACCGGCGGTCAGACCGGGGTTTACTACGTGGTCGGCCAGTCGATCTGCAAGATGGTCAACCGTACCAGCAAGGACCATGGCCTGCGCTGCTCGGCACCGTCTACCGGTGGTTCCATCGCCAACCTCAACTCGATCCGTGCTGGCGGACAGGATATGGGTGTGGCTCAGTCCGATTGGCAGTTTCACGCCTACAACGGCACCTCCAAGTTCGAAAACAAGGGCCCCTACGAGGCCCTGCGGGCGGTATTCTCGGTCCACGCCGAGCCCTTTACCGTCATCGCCCGGGCGGATTCCGGCATCAAGCACTTCGATGACCTGAAAGGCAAGCGCGTCAACATCGGCAACCCCGGCTCTGGCCAACGCGGCACCATGGAAGTGATGATGGGTCTCAAGGGCTGGGATAAGTCCAGCTTTAAACTGACCTCGGAGCTGAAATCCAGCGAGCACTCGCAGGCGCTGTGCGACAACAAGATTGACGCTTTCGTCCATACCGCTGGCCACCCGGTGGCCAACATCAAAGAAGCTGCGTCCAGTTGCGATGTCAAGGTGATCGAGGTGAGCGGCAGCTATGTCGATGGCCTGGTCAACCAGAATCCTTACTACTCCACCGCGCAGATCCCCGGCGGCATGTACCAGGGCACCGATGCCGACACCGACACCTTCGGTGTGGCGGCGACCTTCGTCTCCTCCGGCAATGTTCCTTCCGATACCATCTACCACATGGTCAAGGCGGTGTTCGAGAACTTCGATCGCTTCAAGCGTCTGCACCCGGCTTTTGCCAACCTGGACCCGGCCAAGATGATCAAGAACGGTCTGTCTGCACCGCTGCATGACGGTGCGGTACGCTACTACAAAGAGCGCGGCTGGCTGTAAGCCTGGCAACCGATCTCGCGTTCTCTAACAGATTATCGGACTTGGCACGGTTCTACGACCGGCCAAGCCCGACAGTCATCCAGCACTATCAAGCATTACCGAGGTTCCCCGACTGTTCGCTGTTCGCTGTTCGCTGTTAGCCGCATGCGCGCATGTCACGAGCAGTCCCTTCGAGGCACGGTGACCGGTCACCCCCGGTGACCGGTCTTTCCAACAGGCTCCCGACCTGATTGTCAGGTGTACCCGTCCAGGTGATCCCTATGAACACAACTACTACTCCACAACAATCGGAACCCGGCTCGACGGGTCTCGACATCGAAGAGCTGGTCGCCGCCGATACCGGTGGCCGTCGAACCCTGGGGATGACCCACAGGGTGATTCTGACCGTGGCCCTGATCTGGTCGCTGTTTCAAATCTGGATCGCCTCGCCACTGCCTTACATGATCGATATCGATTGGCTACGTTTCAACGGCAACCAGACCCGCTCGATCCACTTGGCGTTTGCTATCTTTCTGGTGTTTCTCAGTTTTCCACGCTCCGCCCGCTCGCCCCGCCACTATGTGCCGGTCGCCGATTGGTTGACCGCGATCATTGCGGCGTTTTGTGCGGCTTACTATTTCATCTTTTATGAGGCGATCTCCGACCGGGTCGGTGCTCCCTCGACGCAGGATATTATCGTCGCCTGCATCGGTATTCCGCTGCTGTTGGAAGCGGCCCGGCGTAGTCTGGGACCGGCGCTGATGATCATCGCCGCGATCTTCCTGTTCTACAGTTTCTTCGGCAACTACGCCCCCGAACTGATCGAGCACAAGGGCTACTCGTTGGCCCAGGTGGTTAACCACCAGTGGGTCACCACCGAAGGCGTGTTCGGTGTGGCGCTAGGGGTCTCAACCGATTTTGTATTCCTGTTTGTACTGTTTGGTGCTTTGCTGGAAAAGGCGGGCGCTGGTAACTACTTTATCAAGCTGGCGTTCTCATTGCTGGGCCACTTCAAGGGAGGACCGGCCAAGGCTGCCGTCGTTGCCTCTGGCCTGACAGGGGTCATCTCGGGCTCGTCGATTGCCAACGTGGTGACCACCGGCACCTTCACGGTGCCGATGATGAAGCGGGTCGGCTTCTCGGCCGAGAAAGCCGGGGCGGTCGAGGTGGCCTCGTCGGTCAACGGTCAGATCATGCCGCCGGTGATGGGCGCGGCCGCCTTCCTGATGGTCGAATATGTCGGCATTAGCTATTTCGAAGTGATCACCCACGCCTTCCTGCCGGCGCTGATCTCCTACATCGCGCTGGTCTATATCGTTCACCTCGAAGCGCTCAAATACAACATGATCGGGCTGCCCCGGCGTCCGATCAACCGTACCCTGATCAGCCGAGTGTCCGGATTTTTGCTGGGGTTCATGGGCGTTTCGGGACTGGTGATCGCTGTTTACTACGGCTTAGGCTGGATCAAACCGGTGGCCGGTGACTACAGCGGTTGGGTTGTCGCGGCGCTGGTCAGTGCCAGCTACGTCTATCTGGTGCGCTTCAGCACCCGCTATCCCAAGATTGAGATGGACGATCCCAACGCTGAGATCACCCAGTTGCCAGCACCGGGTCCGATCTTCAAGGCCGGGCTGCACTTCCTGCTACCGGTCGCGGTGTTGATCTGGTCGCTGATGGTCGAGCGTCTATCGCCAGGGTTGAGCGCCTTCTGGGGCTCGCTGCTGCTGATGTGTATCATCGTCACCCACCGGCCGCTAGATGCCTACTTCCGTCAAGAGGGCTCGATCGTCGCTGAGACGAAGGCCGGTCTGTTGGACCTGCGTGACGGCCTGATCACTGGCGCTCGCAACATGGCCAGCATCTCCATCGCTACCGCTGTGGCGGGCATCATCGTCGGTGCGGTGTCGCTGACCAGTATCGGTGCGGTGCTGGCGGATGTGGTTGAGGTGTTGTCGTTCGGCAATATCGTCCTGATGCTGGTACTGGTCGCGGTACTTTGCCTGATCCTCGGCATGGGGTTGCCGACCACGGCCAACTACATCGTGGTGTCGTCGTTGCTGGCGGGGGTAATGGTCGAGCTGGGTGCGCAGAACGGCCTGATCGTGCCGCTGATCGCGGTGCACCTGTTCGTGTTTTATTTTGGCCTGATGGCCGATGTGACACCGCCGGTGGGGCTGGCCTCGTTTGCCGCAGCGGCGATCTCCGGCGGCAGCCCGATCAAGACCGGGGTGATCGCGTTCGGCTATTCGATGCGTACCGCGGTGTTGCCGTTCCTGTTTATCTACAACACCGACCTGCTGTTGATCGATGTGAACTGGTGGGAAGGGATCCTGATCTTTATCGTCGCCACCATCGCGATGCTGATCTTTACCGCCGGCACCCAGGGGTACTTTGTTACCCGCTCTACCCGACTGGAGTCGGCGCTGCTGCTGGTGGCCGCGTTCAGCCTGTTCCGTCCCGATTTCTGGATCAACCAGATGGTAGATCCGTATCAACAGGTCCCGGCGAGTGAACTGACGTCAGCCATCAATGCTACCGCCGTCGACGGCCCGATCCGGTTGCGGGTCAGCGGAGAAGATGACGTCGGCGATCCGATCCGCTTCATGGCGGTGTTGAACCTGCCGGCGGGTAATGACGCTTCCGAGCGGCTGGCCAAGACCGGGTTGACGTTGTTCAGCAGTGATGTCGGGCTGGAGGTCGATGCCACCGAGATCGGCAGCGCCGCGGCGCAAGCTGGCCTCGACGCCTTCCAGATCATTGAGAGCCTGGATGTGCCCAATCCGCAACCAGCCAAGCAGCTTGTTTACATACCGGCGGTACTGCTGATACTGCTGGTCAGGCGGCTGCAAAGGCGACGCCGCGAGCGCGAGCCCGAGGTCGGGCTTGCGGCTGTTGGAAGTGTTTGATGGTGGAGAAGCAGGGGGCGTTCTTGCGCCCTCGGCTATTTGCTATAGTGGTCCCCGTTTTCATCAGGGGTGAGCGGTAATGTCGATTCGAAATCTGCGCACATTGGTGGCCGTCTTCAAACAGGGTTCATTCGCGGCGGCAGCCGATCAGTTGTGTCTGACCCAGTCTGCCATAAGTCAGCAAATTCGAGCGCTTGAGGATGATCTGGGCGTTAAGCTATTCGACCGGAGCGGCCGCAGTCCGCAACTCAATACCGACGGCCACGAGGCGTGCCAGCGCGCGCTGGCCATCCTGCAGCAATACGATGCTCTAGGGGAGGGGCTAGGGCCCGCGGGTGAGCTGCAGGGCAACCTCTCTGTGGGTGCCATCTATACCGTCCAAATCACCTCTCTGGCGCCGGTGTTGGCCGAACTGCGCTCGCACTACCCTGAACTCTTTATCCGGGTGTTTCGGGGGATGTCGGCGGAGCTGGTCGGTCGGGTCGAGGAAGGCGAGTTGGATGCGGTTATCGTCACCGGCCCGCCGCTGAAACAAGCGCGCGATTGTGACTGGCATACGCTGAGCAGCGAGCGATTTTATGTCATCAGTCCGATCGACTACCCCGAGGTTGACGCGACCGAACTGCTGCAACGTTACCCTTTTATCCGTTTCGATCGTCGGGCCTGGGCAGGAACCCTGATCGACGACGAGCTACGCAAACAAGGGTTGCGGCCTAATGAGGCGATGGAGTTGGACTCGTTGCAGGCGGCTCTGTCGATGGTCCAACAGGGGCTGGGGGTCACCATCATGCCGCTGGATCAGGCGACGGTCGGCGAAATATCATCCCGGTTCCGGCTGACACCTTTCGGTCAGCCAGCCCTGAGTCGCGAGATCGGGCTGTATCAGCGCCGAAAGCACAATCGTCCTCAGCTGGTGCAACTGCTGTTAGCCGGAATGACGCACTTTTATAGCGCTTAAGTATTTATTAAGAGTAGTACGATTTTAATTAATTTTTTTTAATCAATGTAATCTCTTATGCTGGCACCTCATCGAGTTGAGGTGTGCCATGTTCCCTGTCTTTCAAGCGTTGATACCTGTTATTTTATCGATTGCGGCGGGTTACGGCTTCCGTCGTTATGGAGGCATTCCGCCAGCCAGTTGGAAGCACCTGAGCTACATCACCTATTACCTGTTTGTCCCGGCACTGGAGATAAACGTGTTGGCCAACAAACCCTTTGACGGGCTCCCCTGGCTCGCATTGATCAGCGCTGTGACATCGGTACTGTTCCTGGTCACGATCTGCTTGCTGATCTGGCAGAAATGGTTACGTCCGGTACAGCCTACGACATTCACCTCGATGTATCAGGGCGGCGTCAGGTTCAATACGTTTATCGCGTTGGTGCTGGCCGCACAGCTCTACGGCGACGAGGGAGTCGCGGCTGTTGCTGTCGTTTCAGCCGTGATGATTTTGCTGATCAACGTCTTATGTATCGCCATTTTTTCGACCTATGTCGGTTCCACTCAGGTGAGGCTGAAAACGATTGGCCATGATCTGATCACTAACCCCTTGCTGGTCGGATGCCTGATCGGCCTGGGATTGAATTTTTCAGGGGTGGGGATCGGCGGCTCTTTCGAATCCTTTGTTGAGCTGATGGGCAACGCAGCATTGCCGATGGGATTGATGGCTGTGGGAGCGGGGCTGCAACTGGATCGATTACGCGGTAACTGGGAGGTGGTTGGCACCGCCTCCATATTCCAACTTCTGCTCAAACCCTTGCTTGCGGCTATCGCAGTGAATGTGTGGGGACTACAGGGGTTATTGGCGGCTGCGTTGATACTCTGCTTCACGGTGCCTACCGCCCCGTCATCCTATATCTTATCGATCCAGAAAGGGGGTGACAGCCAAACCATGGCTGCAATTATTACAGTGCAAACGCTGCTGTCGGCTCTATCCATTCCGATTGTGGTAGGGATGGTTTAGAACGCAGGTTCATCATTTATGGACTTAATTTTCTCACCCTTGGGAGGGCACACGGCTCAGCGAGATACCAGCGACCCAGAAACGGCAACTTCCGAAACCGCTGAGTTATTATCAGGAGAAGCTCCCTGAGCGAGATGCAGCTATTTATCACGCTTACCTAACCCGGATATTTCATGAAGGGATCGGAATTTCTGGATACGCTGGTTAAGCAGTTGCCGCTATCTTCCGCCGAGCCTTGGTGGTTCCAAGGATCAAGGGAGATGGCGGGAAATGCAACGCCAGCGGAGTCAGAAAACCGATCAACGCGCTCGATTACAAAATGTAATCGCCTGATGTATTCAAAAAACCTGAAAGCATGGGGCTTTCAGCCTTTTACTAAGTGCCTTTGTGAAATATCCGGGCTAAGTGGCGGTTATAGTTTAAAGGAGATCGGTGACCCGTTTGGATTACGCTATTCCCGGGTAAGCCGGATTGTTAAGCAACAGGTAGAGGCTGGGGCAAAACGCAAGGCCTGACCCTCTACGCTCCAGCCGGCAACCGCGCCTGAGACTCAATGCGGCTGCTGGGGATGTTGCGGAACCCGCCGGGGCAGCATCCCCCCGTTCTATTGTCTACGCGCTTGCAAGGCATAACTGCCTTGCAAGCGCTATAATAAGTTATTGAATCCGCTTAACCCGACCGCAGTGTGAAGCTCATGGGAACTGTAACGAATATTACCAGGGTAAAATTCTCCATTGGTGAATTGGTTCACCATCGGCTTTTCGACTATCGTGGCGTAATTGTTGATGTGGATCGAAATTTTCAGGCATCAGAAGAGTGGTACGAAATAGTCGCGAAGTCTCGTCCCCCGAAAAATAGGCCTTGGTACCATGTGTTAGTCCATGAGAGCGCGCATTCCACTTATGTCGCTGAACAAAACCTGGAGCCTGATGATAGCGTAGCCCCCATCAATCACCCTATGCTGGAACACTTCTTTTCCAAATTCGATAATGGCAGTTATGTTCGCAATGATCCGGTTAACTAACTTACAACGCCTAACGAGCACTTGCAGGCCGACTTCCGTAAGCTATACCTGCCACTGACGTGAGCGTCAATATACTGATCTGCGAGTGTCCCTAAAGTGCCGGACACCGCCCCGGTCCCGATACTGCCGGACTTTGGGTGTCGGGGTTACGACGTCAGCGTTACGGAAATTGATAAATATGCCAAGTGGCGGTTACGACGAGTATGATGACATTTAAATTTCTCGCAGGACTGACCATATCGGCGTATTTTCTGATCGCTATCCTGCTTTTTGTATTTCAGCGTGATCTTATATATTTTCCCTCAGCAACGTACGCACACACTTTAACTATTGAGCCGTTTTTGAATGAGGGTGAGCGTGTTGAGGTTGTGGTGCTAAACGAAAGTAACGAAAATGCGATTCTATACTTCGGAGGTAATGCCGAATCTGTAGTTCATAGCTCGGTTAGCCTTGCCAATGCTTTCCCGGCGCATACGCTATATTTGGTGAACTACAGAGGTTATGGCGGGAGCAGTGGCAATCCAACTGAACAAGCACTCTACTCCGATGCGCAATATATCTACGATATCGTTGAGAAACGCCATGCAGATGTATCTGTTATCGGTCGCAGTCTGGGCTCAGGAATCGCTACCTTTTTGGCTTCAACGAGAGCGATCAGGCAAATGGTTTTGGTGACTCCCTACGATAGTATTCAGCGGATCGCTCAAGATAGATTTCCTATTTATCCTATGACGATCTTATTGAAAGATAAATATGACTCTGTGGACAGAATCAAAGAGATCGAATCTAGGACCCTAGTTATTCTGGCAGAGCACGATAAGGTTATCCCTTTAAAGTATTCTGTTCGTCTAATAGAAGCATTTCCGGAACAACAAATCACCGTGAAAACCATTCTCGGCGCTGGGCACAACAACCTATCAGATGGAGATGAATACTATGTCTTGCTTCAAAATTTCATGGAATAGCAAGGCGTTTTTGTCTGACAACCAGCGGCCTGTTTAGAGCATGGATCACTTATATCAAAACCTTGCAGATGCAGTGTTGCTTCTACACAGCTTGATTGTTGTCTTTGTGGTAGCGGCATTACTCTTGACGATAGTGGGCGGCTATCGCCAGTGGCTATGGGTGCGTAACTGGTGGTTTAGGGTTGTTCACCTTGTCGCTATCGCGGTGGTCGTTGCTCAATCCTGGGCGGGTCTATTATGCCCCCTCACCACCCTTGAAATGTGGCTCCGGGGCAAAGCTGGAAGCGTGCCATATGATGGCGGTTTTATTCAATACTGGCTGCAGCGTTTTCTTTACTATGACGCGCCCGAATGGGTTTTCGTGGTGGTCTACACGGTTTTCGGCTTGCTTGTTATCATCACATGGGGGCTCTTTCCACCGCAAAAAAAACCTGGCACTGTGCGGCAGGACCGCTAACGAAAACAAAGCCTAGGGTTTTACCGAATCAAAATACTACGACCTAACCCGAAACATCGCCCGGCATCAAGCCGCACTGGCGCAGCAAGTTCTGCCAAGCTTGAGTATGCGCGTTGACCGCCTGCTGATAGCTGTCCCACAGACCTCCTTTGGCGTCAGTATCCAGCATCGCTTGCGGATTATCTGCCGAGCCCCCGGATATTAACAACAGCACTACCAACAACCACAGTGGAACATAAAAACCCCTGATAAATAAGGAGTTAGCAGTCACCTACCGCCCCCCTATCTGTGTCGAGCTCACTCAGCAACAGGGAGGGCTGCAGCCGTAGGGAATGGAATGACGAGCACCGTAACCAGCAATAAATTCCGGGCAGCGTCAGTGATGGTAGGCTTCGCGATTGACCATCTGATCATCGACATCACTGGGTTCTATCGTCAACGGAACGGCATAGCGTTCAAATTCGCGCTTAGCTTCGATGAAGCTATGAAACACGAGTGGCTGATGACTGCTGTCTTTTTCCAGCGTGTACTGGCGGCCATCAATCACCACCTGCGCAGTGTAGATATCGCCTTCATTAGAAAGGATGTTGATGGATTCGACTTTGCCGTTCTGGACTTCTCGACCAAATGTTTTTACGTCCATACCAAATCTCCTGAGAAACTGGCTAATATTCCATCGCCGTGGCGATGGTTAAATTATGACCATCAGGATGTGCAGAAGTTTCGCTAACATCTCTTACAAGTAGGTATTTCATGACCGATGAAGATGGGATTTCCTGCTATTAACCTGGCGGACAAATAGGATGACCTGGCGTTATCGGCGTTGGATTTAGGGTTCGCGATCGGCCTCCGGCGTACTCAGCGCCCGTTGCGCTGGTGTGGTGAATTGATCCCGTTCAAAGCGGTTGGGGATGGTTGTCGGTATGACCAACGGCGAGACGGTAGAGCCCCCAGGGGGCCGACTCGCCGTCGCGACACATGCCGTAGCGAAAGAAGGAGCGGATGGCGGGGAGGGTGTAGCGCAGGTCAGTAAACCACACACAATCGCGACTCTCATCGCGGTCAATTCCAAGCAGGATGGGGTAACGAGCAAACTCACGGAACCGGCTAAAGGCTGCTTGATTCCAGACCTCCCGGACCAGTCCATCCGCCGAGGTCCGGTCGGGCCGCAGGTATTCCTGCCATTCAAGGTTGTCCACAGTACGGTAGGCCCTAGCCAGCTGCTGCAACTCGTCTGGGCCCGGTAACCTGGTCGACAGCAGCGGGGAGCCGTGCAGGTGTACGAGTGCGACGCGGTAACTCATCGGGTGCGCAACGATCACCTTCCAATTCAGCGGTGACAGGGGTTGCGGTAGTGCATTGACTTCGGCATCAACCCAACCCTGTTCGTGGATATAGCGCTGGCCCAGGGCTTTTGCCTCATGCTGCAGTAACGCCAGCAGGCAAAGGTAGGGCAAAAGTATCAGCAACCCCAGCTGGGCAATGCGGGAAGGGCCAGGGACGATTAAAAAATGGCTGGGGGAAGATAATTTACGGTGGCGCCATACCACCAGTATCAGCGTCAGTAGCAGAATCGCGGTGAAGTAAGGGTCTACCACATAGCTGAGGGAGAGGCTGAATCGGTAGTCGCTGACAGGGGCGAATAGCTGGGTACCATAGACGGTCAACAGATCGGCGAAAACATGGGAAAGCAAACCCAGGGCGCAGAAACCACTGTAGCTTTTCCAGCTGCGGCTCTGTCCATGGAGGGTCGAAAACAGCAAGCCCAGCAGTAACGCCCAGATCGGCAGCATCAATAGCGAGTGGGTGATGCTCCGGTGCCAGTCCGCCAGAAAGCGTAGTGGGTCGAGCCAGAACAGCAGGTAGTCGATATCGGGAAACAGGGCCGCCAGAGTTCCGGCGGCCGAGGCGCTGCCCACGCTCGGTACCGACCCCCCCTCTTTTCGGTGAGTGACGGCCTGTGCCGTTAATGCCCCCAGCAAGCCGTGGGTGAAAGGGTCCATCAGTGATGGGTCCCGGTGCTCCCCTGTGCTTCCGCTTTTCTGATCAGCGGTGGTACGGGGCCGTCCCGTTCCCGGCTAGTGAGATGCAGGATAAAATTCGCCTTCTTTATCAGGCTGCGCAGCTGGCGGCGGGTCTGTTGGAAATGATCGGATTCATCGGTCAACCAGCGGCCAAAGGTCAGTAGATAGATACTGGTCAGCACTGTCTCCTCCAGCGCACGGTTCAGGTAGCTGGCATCCCGGTGAGCGGCTTCGCGCATCCATTGTACGGTGCGGCTGACGCGCAGCAGCCCTGCCAGTTGGATATGCAGGTGACCGGGCTCCAGCCGCCCCAGAATCATCTCCCGGGTGGTTTTATGGTGATCGGCCAGGGCTTCCATCCAGCTCATCATCACCGTTTCCAAGCGGGCATGAGGGCTGAGGAGTAAAAATTCAGGCGTGGCCGCCTGCTGCAACATCGCCTGGTCGGCATGATCGAACCAGGCGTCGATCAGGTCCTCCTTCTGGGGGTAGTGGGCGCGGATATCGTCTAAGCTGATTTCCATCTCCTGAGCGATATCGTGCATGCGAATGGTTTCCCAGGGCTGGTTTTCGGCAAGTTTCAGGGCGGTATCCAGTATCCGGGGAGATAGGTACGAGGACTCGTTCATATCAAGGCTCCTTCCCAGTGATTGGGGCTTCGGGTCGGATTTAAGGAAACCTACCCTACATAAGTATAGCGGTGAGCGTGATCAACGGAGTTCAGGACTACGCGCAGTACTGATCTGGCAGTGCAACGTATGGCCGCGGTGCAGATCAGGCGGGATGGTCGTAGGTAAAGGGTCGGCTTCAGTCTTGCCTATGCCGTTAACGATGTTTTCTCTGTCGTTTACTGCTCGAATGATTTTTTTCTTCATCGCTGATCGTTTTGGCATGGGATTGTTTCTTTGCAGTTGGTAGTAGCCGACAACCAGAATCAGCAATAAGACCATGAAGGACAGAATCTGATTGAGCCTCAGTGCCTCCAAGGCAATTTGCCACGCTGTCAGGGCCGCTGCCGACCCAGCGAAGACGGTCCAGAGATTTCGCCCTCGCATGCGCTGTCCTAACTCCGCCCAGTTATAGACACAAAATGCTGCCAAAACCACAACAACCAAGATCCAGATAAACATTTGCTTTACTCCCGGTGGCCATCCGCGCCTTTGTTAGGATCTTTTTCTCAACAGCAAGTGGGATACAGGTTTCAAACCTGTAATTAATACATAGCCCATAATGGACTTAATCGCAGGTTCCCTAACTGATTTTGAGCTGCTAGTCGTTAGCATTACAAATGCTTAATCCTGTGAACTTATTCCGGCCAGCGCCCGCTTCGCTTCAGCCGTCTAGGAGGCTGACCGAGAAT
Organism: Motiliproteus sp.; assembly: GCA_036964625.1. GTDB lineage: Bacteria > Pseudomonadota > Gammaproteobacteria > Pseudomonadales > Balneatricaceae > Motiliproteus. The sequence goes on along the minus strand of JBALTG010000022.1, from coordinate 32,864 downwards.
AGCGAGCGTAGCGAGAGAGTTGTATTTTGAGTCAGATTTATCGTTCATTTGCGAAGAATAGTGGTTCTATTTGCCAAAAATGAGCGTCAAATCTGGCCAAAATACGGGTTTCGCAGTAGGTCAGTCTGTTCTCGGACAGTCTCCTAGAGACCATCCAGTGATAACAGCGCGCTAGCAGCGGCCGAATGACAGGCAAACCAATCAACCAGGCCAGAGGTTTTAACAAGGGAACGCGCTCCATCAGCGCAATATAAGCATCCAGCTCAGAAATTATTTGCCCATCAGCAGTTTGCACATGAAGTTCAGTTAACGCTTTTTGTGGATCTATGCCTAACCGTTCGAGTTCTTCATCATGATCGGTAATATCCACCCAGCATACCTGCTCAGATTCGTCACCCGCCATTTTTTCATAATTGTTGCGGTCCTTAACACAGCGAGGGCAGGCACCATCGTAATAAACCGTGATTTTCTTATCTGAACTATTCACTGATTGTCACCACAACTTGATCTTACCCGAACGCCATATTCTCAGAGCCCGGCCCCAGCGGCTGGCCATAGCTAAACTCAACATAATTACCGTTAGGGTCGACCAAACCACAGTAATAGCCCACCGGGTAATGATCCTGTACTGCGGGCCAAACTAGAACGCCTTCACCTTTGGCCTTAAGAGCAATGGCGTCCACTTCACTTTTACTGGCCACAGCAAAGCCCAGATGACTAAAATCATTGGCTACTGGCTCGTGTAATGGTCCGCCTTCCAGAAACACCATCACGAATTCATGTTCCCGGCCCGGCTCGGCCATCCAGACCACTTGCTTGTTGCGCTTTTCCCGCTGGTGCACAACCTGTAACCGACAATACTTCTGATAAAAAGCGACACACCGGGCAAGATTTTCAACATGCAGGGCAATATGAGTTAATTTCGGCTTCATCATGTTAGCTAGCTCCCTCATCAGATCGGGTTAAGCGGTTATCTAGCGCAACGGCCCTGGCCAGAATCCCCTCTTTTAGTTTAGTGTCATTTTCAAAGCCATTATCAGGGGTACTGGGGTCACGGGGTACTGGGGGCCTTACATTTGACCCTAGAAAACGGGAGGCCAGGATAATGTCTTGGGTTTTCCTATGCGGTCAAAAACCGAACAATAGGGTCGACCACCATCAATTAATATCTCTGGTCAGAGTTGATTCGGTGGAGAGGGTCGTACAGTGGAAAGCCCCATCGCATCCAGCTGAGCATGACTGCTTGTCACTAGGTGATCCTGTTGTAACCAAATTTACCATTTATATCAATAGGGTTAGTAGGTTGTCGTTACCTCGCCTTCGTCTATCGATGTGCGGAAATAGCAATGTTTGAATCAACCATATGCCACCCCCTGTCCTCTCGTTCTCTGTAGATCATCTGAGTTAGAGTCTCGCGTACAGTTATTGACAGAACTCCAAGGCGCGGCCTGCGGCACGCTATCATGCTCAATCCTGCGGATTGACCACTGCTTGCGCCGGGTAAGCAGCATAGCCACAGTACCTTTACTCGATCAATGACACCCCGAACTCGGCGAATAATTTCGCCGTATTCGTTTTCTTCCCATTCACTGGATTCGGTTCGGCGGATCCCTTTGTGTAGCAGTATCGGTTGATCGTTGCGCTTGCAGGTCGGCCCACCCATTAGCATCACGAACGCGGCCCAGTTCGACGCATCAGCCGCTGCACGCGCCTGTTCGATACTCTCTGGCAGCTCGGTACCGGACTGCTTAAACAGCGCTCTGGCCTCCTCAGCATAGACTCGACGCAACTCACCCCAGATTGAAACCTGCGGCCCGCCGATCTGCTGAAATTGGCGGATACCCCACACGGATGCCCAAGCTTCAACCCGAACCTAGCTTTGACGGCTCGATAAACAGAATCAGGTGCCAGTGGGGCGTTCCATCGTGGTGTGGCGTGGGTTCGCGCCCTGGTATTTGTTGTTGCTGTGACCGGAGGAGTGGGCTGCATGAAATTTACTGGGGGCGGTGAGGGTAATAAACACGCCCTGATGACCGGCAAGGTTGGCCACACCCTCAAAGCCGCGCATCCGAACCATCAATTCGGCGCGCCGGTTTTCAGGATTGGCGACCGATGCCTCGACGCACTCAGCCAAGTTCAAAACGTCGCCCTCATCGCTGACAACGTCCAAGCCTTCGATCATCCGTGTATTGCGCCGTTTCTGCTCCCGACGATTTGAGACATAAATATTGCTGCAATAGACCTGGCTGTGACGGTGAACGATCCTCAGATCTCTGCCGACCTGCTCCAATTTTTTGGCTTGGAGGTGCCGAATCTTTCTGGCCCACCAGTTCGCTTTGAATACACGGGCGAGGGCGGCGACCTTTTACGCTTTGGAACAATCAATGGAGTAATCGAGCGGGAAGTCCAATCCGAGTTTCTCTACCTCTTCGATAATTTTTTTGATTGCAAAATCCTGGTCATCCGTTCTACGAACTAGATCACCAAAATCCTTTTCCAGCCGCTTAGAGAGGATTTCCGCGTAACTCTTAACGATGGTGGGAGCCACTAACAGGAACAAGTAAAGGTCCCTTAACGGTCGAAGAAGCCTATCAATTCAATTACAGCCAGCCCGAACCAGACTTGTTGGTCCTCAATTGGCAGATGCCCGATGGCTATTATCTCTATCGGGACAAGATTAAATTACATACCGTCGATAAGGTGGTGGTTCTAGATATTCAAAAAGGATCTGCAGTTGAAAAAGAGGACGCCATATACGGCCGTAGCTGGGTCTATTTTAACAGTGCCGAAGTCAGCGTTGCGATTCAGCAGGCCCTGAATGGCGAGGCTAACCCCGAAATCAAGGTTGAGTATCAAGGGTGCTGGGAAGGCGGTATCTGTTATCCCCCGGAAACTAAGACCGTCAACCTGAACGCCGTGCCTCAGATCGGGACGTTTACGTGTTGTTTATGGCGCTGACGTACACTTTGGCTGGTGTTGCAGCGGGATTGTTTGGCGCCAATATTCAGGCGGCGTACCAACCCCCTTGGATCATCAGCCTATTCAGTCTGATGTTTGTCGTCTTTGCGCTTTCGATGTTCGGTTTGTTTACCATTTAGATGCCCGCTGTTATCCAGAATCAGTTTGCCAGGATGAGCCGACAGCAGAGGGGTGACCGTTTGGCAGGTGTCGCCGTGATGGGGGTATTATCGGCGTTGATTGTAGGTCCCTGTGTCGCTGCGCCGCTGGCGGGTGCACTGATTTATATCGGTCAGACAGGAGATCCCATCCTCGGTGGTATTAGAATGGGGCTAGGAGCCTGTCGGACTTAACACTAATCTGCTACGGAAAAGTCGAATTTGGTCATATTTCCCGATCTCTCTCGTTAAATAGCTCGCTATTCACAAGCTGCGTCCCTGCAGCTCGCCCTACGGGCAGCTATCGCTGTGTAAATCGACTTTCCTGTCGATTTATCGCCTCGAGAGGTCGAAAAATCTGCCTCAAATCGTCTTTCCCTCGCTACGATCGGCTAAGTCCGACAGACTCCTAGCCTGGAATCAATCAGCCCCGACCGCAAAACGCCAAGCGTTGGTCAATAGCAGGTATTTCTTTCTGTACTCATTCATCAAAAAAACAAAATCACGCTTGACCTATGTGTTACACCTTGGTTGTACACTCAGATATTCCCAGTACCACTTATATTTAGCTAATGGAAACAGAGCGATGAAAGTCAGCGAACTCGCTAGACAGACCTGTGTAACGGCGGACACGGTGCGTCATTATACCCGGATTGGACTGCTAAGCCCGACACGTGATCCAGCCAATGGCTACCAGCTCTATGATGGCGAAGCCCTTAAACTGCTGCGCTTTATCCAGAAAGCGCGGTTGTTGGGTTTTAGTCTGCACGAGATCGAAACAATTGTTCATCACAAACATAGCGGAAGCTCTCCTTGTCCGATGGTGCGCGACCTGATGGCGCGGCATTTGCCCAAAGTGAAAGAGCAGATCACCGAACTGCAGCAGCAATTGACACGCATGGAGCGAGCCATGGAAACCTGGGAAGCGATGCCTGATGGCGAACAGGGCGACGATGCCATCTGTCCGTTGATCGAATACTGGAATAACCAGGAGGAACGGAATCATGGTTGAACAACAATGGCTAACCTCATCAATCACCTTGTCTCTGCAAGGCGTGAGTTGCAACGGGTGTGTCAGCAAGATCCGCAAGCGGCTGCAGGCCTCCGATCCTGACGCTGAGATCGGTGTCGATCTGCAAAGTAAAATTGCCCAGATTAACTCATCGTTAAGCGTCGAACAGGTAATCGCGCAGATTGAGGCACAGGGCTACCAAGCACACCCGGTCATGCCTACCCAGCAGCAGTTTCAGGTTGAAGGGATCAAGTGCAACGGCTGTCTGAGCAAAGTGCGTAAAGCGCTGACGGAGCGCGATCCGCAGGCGGAGGCCGAGGCAGATTTCGACGCTAAAACTCTCTCCGTCAGCAGCTTGCTGGGTGCGCAGCAGCTGATCGAGCTGGTATCCGACTTAGGTTACGGTATCGAGCTTATACCACTATCCGAGAGGGCCTTGTCTGAGGGGGACCCTTCAGAAAAGGATACACCTTCGGTCGTTCCCTCTGCCATCAAGGAGCAGGCTGAGTCAACGCCACGGGTCTCACCGTTAGCCACCGAGCCTGACGTTTCCCGTAAGGTTACCCCCTCTGCACTGAAGCCCGCTGCAGCCGAACAACGGTTCCACCTGTCTCTGGAGGGGATGACCTGTGCCAGCTGCGTCAACAGCATCGAAGACGCGCTGAAAAGGATGCCCGGTGTGACCCGGGTTGATGTCAACTTTGGCAGCCGCAGTGCCCTGGTTACCGGAGATCTGGAGGCGGCAGTGCTGATTCAGGCGGTAGCAGACGCGGGTTATGGTGCCAGCGAAGTCGAAGATCCGGAACAGGCTGAACGGCAGAAGGAGGCCAACGAGGCCGCCGAATACAAACGCAAGATCATCAATACCGCGATTGGTCTGAGTCTAGGTGTGCCGCTGATGGTGACCAGTCTGGTGCATGAGATGAGCGTATCCTCACCTTGGGAGCGAGGCCTCTGGGGCCTGGTCGGACTGCTAACCCTGGCGGTATTGCTGACAGCCGGGCGTCATTTTTATATCGGTGCCTGGAAGGCATTCCAGCACCACAACGCCAATATGGATACGCTGATCGCAACCGGCACCGGCGCTGCTTGGCTCTACTCGATGGTGGTGGTACTGATGCCGGAAATCCTGCCGGAAACCGCACGCGGTCTTTACTTTGAAGCGGCGGCGATGATTATAGGTCTGATTAACCTGGGTCAGGCACTGGAGCTAAAAGCCCGGGGGCGTACTAGCCAGGCGATCAAGCGGTTGCTGGATCTGCGTACCAAGACGGCGCGTGTGTTCAGGGAGGGCGCGTTTAGAGAGTTATCGATTGATCAGGTGCAGCAAGATGATCTGATCCAGGTACGTCCAGGCGAACAGATCCCGGTCGATGGTGTGGTGACCGAAGGCCAGAGTACGTTGGATGAATCGATGCTGACGGGCGAGCCGATGCCGGTTAAAAAATCGTTGGGTGACGAATTGTCTGCGGGTACCTTGAATCGCAGCGGCGCCCTGACCTTCAAAGCTAGCCGTGTCGGCAAGGCGACGGTGCTGGCACAGATTATCGAAATGGTCCGCAAAGCCCAGAACAGCAAACCGCCGATCAGCCGCCTGGCTGATCAGATCGCATCGTTTTTTGTACCTGTGGTGCTGTTGATCGCGGTGTTTACCGCTCTGATCTGGTACAACTTCGGCCCCGAACCGCAGATTGTTTATATGCTGGTGACCGCCACCACGGTGCTGATCATCGCCTGCCCCTGTGCGTTGGGTTTGGCCACGCCGATCTCCACCATGATCGGTGTGGGTAAGGCGGCTGAACACGGCATCCTGATCCGTAATGGCGAGGCTCTGCAAAAAGCCAGCCGTCTGACTAGGGTGGTGGTGGACAAGACCGGCACTCTTACCGCCGGTCAGCCTGAGGTCACCGATGTGAAGCTCTATGGTGCCCTTGCCAAGCAGCGCACACTGGCCTTGCTACATGCGTTGGAAAGCCGTTCCGAGCATCCGCTCGGCGAAGCACTGGTGGCTTATGCCAAGTCGGAGGCCGCCGACCTTGGTCTGAGTGATTTTCAGGCGCGATCCGGGCTAGGGCTGCACGCGGTTATCGATGGTCAGACCGTCTTGATAGGCAACCCGCGGCTGATGGTGCAGGAAGCGATCAATATCGACCAGGCGAAAACCTTAGCACAAGGCTGGGAGGAACAGGCACGTACCGTCGTTTATATGGCCATAGACGGCCAACTGAGCGCCCTGTTCGGCATCGCCGATCCGCTCAAACCCGATGCTCTGGCCGCCATCCAGCGGCTGCAGCGTGATGGCGTTAAGGTGCTGATGCTGACCGGCGACAATCAGGCGACTGCCGCGGCGGTGGCCCTGGCGACGGGTATCGATGATTTCCGCGCACAACTGTTACCCGAGGACAAATTGGCTGAAATTCGTCGGTTACAAGCCCAGGGCGAAATCGTAGGGATGGCCGGGGATGGTATCAACGACGCGCCAGCTTTGTCCCAGGCGGATGTGGGGTTTGCGATCGGTTCAGGGACCGATGTGGCGATCGAAAGCGCCGACATCACCCTGATGCGCGGTTCACTGCACGGTATTGCCGACGCCATCGAATTGAGCCGGGCCACCCTGAAAAACATCAAGCAGAACCTGTGGGGGGCGTTTGCCTACAACACCTTGGGGATTCCGATTGCGGCCGGTGTGCTCTTTCCGCTGACCGGCCTGCTGCTGAATCCGGTCATCGCGGGTGTGGCCATGTCGCTGTCTTCGGTGACGGTGGTCAGTAACGCCAACCGGCTACGATTTTTCCAAGCCAGTCGCAGTAACACGGCTGAGGCACCCGTCGATAATCCAGATAAAAGTACGACGGAGAGACTGTCATGATAACGTTTATAGTCAACATATCCGGGCTGCTACTGATGACGGCTATCGTCTGGTGGTTCTGGCTCTATCAACCGAGGCGAACCGCCCTGCCAAACGCTGGGGCGATACAGATCATCGTAGAGAACGGGGTTTACAGCCCTGATCGCATCCTCGCCCTTGCCAACCAGCCAACGACGTTACGCTTTTTACGCAAAGATGCGTCGGCCTGCGCCGCCACAGTCATCTTTGACGAGCTGGATATCAGCGCAGAGCTACCATTAGGAGAGATCAAAGAGATCGTGATCACGCCCGAAGCACCGGGTAATTACAGCTTCAGCTGTCCGATGCAGATGTATCGCGGCAGTCTGGAGGTTAAGGACGCATGAAAGAAGGAGTCATACCATGGCTAAATCAACCGGCAATTGTTTCTGGCTAAGCAGTAAAGGGCTGGCCGCAATCAGCTTGATCGGCTTTGCCAGCTACTTCCTGCTGATGGAGCACCGACAGCATCTGTTTGAGTATTTGCCATACCTGATCCTGCTGCTCTGTCCGCTCATGCATATCTTTATGCACGGAGGGCACGGTCATAAACATGGCACTATGGATAAAGAGGAGTTGAAATCCACTCAGTCGGATAGAGAGGTAACATTTAGAGATGGCTACGAGCAGGGTCGCAAAGACGCTCTGCGCGATGACAACGAAGGAGAGCAGCCTCGTGGACGTCACTAACGGCTACGGCTTATGGACGTTGGTGGTGCTGAACACGGCCATCTTTATCATGTTTGCCTTCAGCTTCACCAAGCCCAAAACAACAACCGGCTGGCGCAGCCTAGGGGGCTTTTTCCGCCTTTGTTGGCGCACTCTTTACCGAGATGTATGGCTTCCTGCTGACCATCTATCTGATGTCCGGCTGGCTGCAGACTAACTACCCGCAATTAGATCTGTTGGCGCATGAAAATGGTCACCTGTTACACAGGTTGTTGGGGTTCGAGGGTGACCCTCACTTCGACCATATCCTCAGCACCCTGCTGATCATTTCAGGCTTCTTTCTCTTATCGTCAGCCTGGAGAGTATTGCATCAGGCACAACAGCAGGGTGTGCTGGCGACGACCGGTTGGTACGCACGGATACGCCACCCGCAATACAGCGCGTTCATGCTGATCATGTTCGGTTTCCTGCTGCAGTGGCCGACGCTCCCTACGCTAGTGCTGTTTCCCGTCCTGCTCGTCGTCTACAAACGTCTGGCTTTTAGCGAAGAAAAAGCGGTAGAGCAAGAGTTTGGCGAGAGCTACCAACGTTACCGGGACGCCACCCCTGCATTCATTCCCCAATTCAAGTCATCTCGCTCGAAGGGTACCTCTATCAGCACGACCAAGGAGAGGCAGCCATGAAGGACACTGACCACAAACCCGGCATTCACGAGAATTATTTGGTGAGCCGCCATATGAACATCCAGGGTTTCGATGAATCAGTGATGGAACCACTCGTTGCTCAATTGAACGCGTTAGCTGAGGTCGATACGGTATCCATCACGAGGAGCGGGAGCAAAACGATGCTGAATATCGCCTATGACGCCTCGGTACGGCCCCGGCTGCTGGATGATATCAAGCAGGCGTTGGCAGCGATGGGGGCCCGTATCGCTGATGAGTGGTGGACCCATTTTAAGCAGAGATACTACGAATTTACCGACCAGAATGTTTACGATAATGCTCGGCATCAACCCCATTGTTGCAATAAGGCGCCACCGGGGAAATAGATTAAAACCAGCCCCGTACGCCTATAACAAACTGTCCTGCTTCAGTTTTCTCGCCTTCCGAGCGGGCGAAATCAGCCGTATCTGCAGTCAGCTTGGACCAGTTGATACCGATATAGGGCGCGAATTCGCGGCGTATTTCATAACGCAGCCGCAGACCGACCTCAATATCGGTCAATCCCGATCCAACAGCTCGCTCGGGGTCGCTCTTGCCCAGCAGATTTAACTCGATCTCGGGTGATAATACCCAGCGCTGGGTCAACATGAGTTCATACTCGGCTTCTAATCGAGCTGCCGTGCGTCCCGATTCGCCAACAAAGAGCGCGGCATCGACCTCAAACAAATAGGGCGCCAGACCTTTCACCCCGATGACGGCCCAGTCCCTATCGGGTGAAGGCAGGTTCTCATGGCGCCAGCCAGCCTGCAGGTCCCAGAAGGGGGCGATCGCCCGGCTATAGAGTGCTTGAACCTCCAGCTCTTCGGTGCTGCCGTTGATACGTTCCCCTTCGGTTTTGACCCAGAGTTTGTTGAGGTCTTTTCCTATCCAGCCATCGATATTCCACACGATAGGGTTGGGTCCATCGGTATCGCGATACTCCAGTTGATCGATGCTGACTTTGACAAGCAGTGGGTCGTCTTCTCCGGAGGCGAGCACCCATCTGGGTATGATAGAGGGTAGGATAAACGCTGCGGTGACCAATGCGATTTGGATTTTCATCATATTTCTCCTTAGCTCACCGTCACTTGGCGGAACATACCGAGCATGTGGTAAATGAGATGACAATGGTAAGCCCAGTCACCTCGTGCATCTGCGGTCACCTGGTAGCTGATCCGCGCGCCTGGTTGCACCACCACAGTATGTTTTCTGGGGATGCGGGCGAGGTCTCCGGTTTCAAGGTCGCTCCACATACCGTGCAGATGCATTGGGTGGTTCATCATGGTGTCATTAACTAACGTAATCCGAACCCGTTCACCGTATTTCAGTTGGAGCGGATCGGCGTCGGCAAATTTCACCCCGTTCATCGACCACATGTAGCGGCTCATATTGCCCGTCAGGTGAAGCTCTATCTCACGGCTGGGTTCCCTGGCGTCCAGGGTTGGGTAGCGGTTCATCAGGTCGGCGTAGGTGAGTACGCGTCGGCCATTATTTCTGAGGCCAACACCGGGGTCGTCAAGGCGATAACTCGGATTATCGGCACGCATGTCAACATGAGGCCCATACTCGGTCGGCGCGTGCTGGACCGGTCGGGTTGGTGCGAGAGAGGATGACATTGAGGGCGATCTGTTTGTCATCGTGGTCATGTTTATATCAGACATATCCATCTCTTTCATGCTCATCCCGGACATGTCCAACCCCTCCATGCTCATTCCTTGGGCCTCCATACTCCTGGGTGCTTCCATCGTGGAGTGATCCATCCCAGGCATCGCCCCCATAGCCATGTTGGAGTGATCCATCCCAGGCATCGCCCCCATCGCCATGTTGGAGTGATCCATTCCAGGCATCGCTCCCATCACCATCGCGCCATGTCCCATGCTTGCGTGATCCATGCCTGCCATGGATGACATGTCCATGCCCATATCGCCATGACCGAGGACAGGAACCGGATCAAATGCGGGAATCTCTGCTCGAGTTGCCGCGTCAGGGGTGAGGGTTCCCAGGGCGTAGCCGGAGCGGTCGATCGCTTGGGCAAACAGCGTGTAAGCGCTGTCGTCACTGGGTTCAACGATCACATCAAAGGTTTCGGCAACGCCGATGCGAAATTCGTCGATGCTCACAGGCTCAACATTCTGACCATCGGCGGCAATAACAGTCATTTTTAATCCAGGAATCCGCACATCAAAGAACGTCATGGCAGCGCTGTTAATGAAGCGTAAGCGTACCCGCTCGCCTTTACGAAAAAGGCCAACCCAGCCATCGGTGGGAGTCTGCCCGTTCATCAGGAAGGTATAGGTATAGCCAGTGACATCGGAGATATCACTGTCACTCATGCGCATCTGGTTCCACATCTGGCGACTCTGCCAGGTTTGAGAGACCCCTTTGGACTGGATCTCCTGCCACAGATCGGGGGCCGTGCGCTCGTTAAAATTGTAGTAATGGCTAAGCTTTTTGAGCTTTGCATAGACCGCGTTAGGGTCCTCGTCACTCCAGTCAGACAGCTGCACCACATAGTCGCGGTCATAGTGGATCGGCTCTTTATCTTTAGGGTCGATGACGATGGCACCGTATAAGCCGGTCTGTTCCTGAAATCCAGAGTGGCTGTGATACCAATAGGTACCACTTTGTTGAACCCGAAAACGGTAGGTAAAGGTTTCACCGGGAGCGATACCGGGAAAAGAGATCCCTGGAACGCCATCCATCGCCGTGGGCAGAATGATGCCGTGCCAATGGATAGAAGTAGGCACATCCAGATGATTGGTGACTCGCAAGGTCACTTCCTCGCCTTCGCGCCAGCGCAGTATCGGAGCCGGCAGTGATCCATTGACGGTAGTCGCTAGCCGAGTCGCACCGGTAAAATTCACCTGTTGTTGATCAATGCTGAGATCAAACTGGTTACCTCTTAACGTGGCAACGGCGGACTCCGCCGAGGGGCTTGCTAATAGCTGACTTGAACGCAGGCCTAAGCCAGCGACAACGCCGCCCATGGCAATGCCCTGAACGAATTCACGACGGCTGACGGAAGCATTTTCTAACCGGAGCAGTGAGGGTGTTTTACGCATAGGTCGAACCCTTTTAGGATGATCAACAAACGAGGAGAACAGATCGAGCAGCTCAGCTTCTGAGGTCTTCTCGAAAAAGTAGCAGCGTTGGCGCTAAGAGATAGGAGGGCGTTGCAGGACGGGACCAATCGCCGCGCGAAAGTGGGTGGCGGTCAAACTTGCAAGTGAAGGCCTAGGGAGGGCGGTTGTGGGGCTTGACGCACTCATTATCCCCAGGCCTGCTGTACCGCAGGTGCTGCAGCGACAGTCCGACATAGCGCAGCCGTTAGCGTAACTGCAACTAGCACAACTGCTGCTGGTGAGCTGCGATGAAGCAGCCGCAGAGGTTGTCTGTTCTTGACAGGCAGCGTGCGAAACGGACGGGGTAGAGTGCATCGCAGCGACAGCGGCCAAACCCTGCTGCTGAAGCCCTAGAAACAGGGGCAACAACAACAAGAGCAGGATCAGGTACCGAAATTGATATCCCATCTACAGGTTTCTCAAGCCAGCGTCTTTAGCGAGAACCCGGAATCAAACCATAGTTCAGAGTCTTATAAAGAAGCGGTGATAAAAATCATCATTAGAGTGTAGTTGAGGTTGGCCTTGACTGTGGTGTACTGAAAAAAAACCATTAATGCGAACTGCCACTCGTCCCTGCCAGGTCATTGAGGTCCTGCTCGGCCATTGCCCAGCGGGGCATCGCGCTATCGAGGGCTTCACCGCTGGGATCAACGCCATCTCGGATCGCCCGCCGCAGCGTGGCGGGTGAATAGCTACCGTGATCGCCGTGCCCGTCGTTGTGCTCTCCAAATAAGGTACGCGGGGTCAGTGGCGGTGACTGAATCCAGAAAAACGGATACATTCTCGCGCCGCCTTCACAATCAGTTCCATGACATCCCACGCAGCCCCCCGAGTGCATGCTTTGATGCATGTTGCCGCCTGACGTTGCGATAGGGCGGCTATCGCGGCCAACGCCGGTAAAGTAGATCCGTTCACCGTTACTGGCAAAAGTGGTTGGGCCGGTATAGCGCTATTCGTATGATTCATCCCCATGTCGCAGCCGTTGAGGGTGATAGACAGGGTCCACTCGACGTTTAAAGGAATATGGAAATTGTCGAGCCAGCTCCAGAGTAAAAACGCGATGCTAATAAGGCCTATCAAAACGTAGCGAAGTACCCTCTTTCCCTGAGGTCTTGTCACTTTTAAACCCTCTTAATGTTTATGACGACGCTGCCAAAGTTGATAGCCCTGATTTGGCCAGAGGCTTTGGAGCCAAGCAATCACTGCATCCACGTCTTGATCGCTCAACCGGTCCTTCCAGGCGGGCATTTTTCCAAAGGTGCCTTCATTGATGGTTTTCTTCAACATGGGAAAAGGGTGATGCCAGGCATGCGCGGTGCCATTCAGCGGCGGTGGCGGGTACAGGCCCTGGGCGTCGGGCTTGATCCATTGGGGTGTAGCCTCGGCCTTGAGACCGTGGCAACTGGCACAGTGGGTCTGATAGATCTGCGCGCCCTGTTCGACCTGCACCTGGGTATACCAGCGACCGGTATCCGCATCCTCATGCCAGGGATCAAACTGCTGCGAACAGGCCTGAACAAATCCCAGTGCAAGCAGTACTGGAAACATGCGAGTCAATTTTTGATAATTCATCATCGAGCGAATATCCACCTACTAAATTGCTTCAGCTATTTGTTTCCCTTCAGGCAGTTTCTGTCCATATGTCCAGAACCTTGGCAGCGCTTCTGCGTATCCCCCCAGAGTGTTTTCAAATAAGTGATGGTCGCAAGCGCATCGGCTTCACTCAGTGTGCCTTTCCAAGCGGGCATCTTAGGGGTACGAGGAGAACCTTCGAGAATTGTCTTCACCAACTGTTCGTCGGTGTGGTGCCATCCGTGCATCGAACCGTTCAGCGCGGGGGCAAACAGGAACCCTTGGGTTGTTAAACCTTCGGTGCTGTAGGTTTCACCGACCGCTTCAATGCCATGACAACTCTGACAGTTAGCCTGGAACAGTTTCTGGCCGAGTTTTTCCTGTTGCGTTTGTGGCTGGGGTTTGGCAGGTAGCGACTGCCAGCTGGTTCCCCGGTCGTGGCTTTCAATCAAGGCGCCGTATTGGTTGAGTCCCACATAGCGCTGACCGTCTCCCGACAGCGCCAGATCAAGCAGTACCTGACTACCGAAGCTGTTATTGATCTCGCGCCACTGCAAGTCAGATTCTGAGGCGCTAATCAGCCCTTTGCCGACCACGAATGCCAGTACCTCGGCGTCATTTATGATTACGGTGGTCGTGGGCTGAGGAAGCAGCACCTGCCAGTTGAGTCCACTGTCTTCGCTAATGAAAAGCCCCCGTTCACTGGCCGCATAGAGCCGATTTTCTTGGAGACCCGAGGCGGTCAGCTTGAGTAGCTTTTGTGGTAGTTCCCCCTGTTTTACCCAACTGTTACCGCCATCTCTGCTGACCTGTAAGGCACGATGGACGCCATAGATGAGTTGCGCGTTGATTGGACTAATGCTGAGGTGATGGAAATCTACCGGCCCATCAAGCCCTTCGGATATCTGCACAAAGCTCTGGCCGCCATCGCTGGAACGCAGTAGTCCGGCATTGCCGCCACCCGCGGGATGACCGCTGGCGTAGAGCTCCTCTGAACCGGAGCCCTGTGTCAGGCCCATAATATCGAAAGAATCTTGGGATATTTGCCGAACCTTGTTTTGTTCGTAGGCGTAGAGACCATGATGAGCCCCGAGCAGCAGGGTCTTCTGCTGTACCCCAGCAAAGGTGAGGTTGTGGATGTGGCCGATACTTTCCAGCGTTGCTGCGCCAGTCACCGGTGAGAGTGCTGCAAGGGAAAGCGCGAGTGATGGGAGTAAACGTTTTATAGTCATGAATTAAGGCTCTTTATTTAAAGACTTAGCGACGTAGAAGATGTTGTGTTTTTTCAAAACAGACAGCTTGTGTAACCATTTAGGCTGATAAGCAGATGAACAGAGCCCTAAGCAGAGCAGGCTCCGTTCAACCAGGTTAACGCGGCGAGTATTAAATCAGAAAAGAGCAATTTTGCAGAAAGGCAGGAGGCGCGTTTAGCTGCGGGTGAGAGCTATCCGACCTTAAACGGAGTGGCCGATATAAGACGGCACTTTCAGTCGGAGAATGTATCGCCGTCCATAGTGCGGACAGCTCCCAGACGGGAAAATTGTTATCAGGAGAAAAAGAGGGGGAGGAGAGGGGGAGCATCGAACCGCTGCTGCAACAGCTATGGCTTTGAAGGTCTTTGTCTGAAGCGGCATCGAGAGGGGGCATCTCATGCATTGCTGTGGTGGCTTGAGTACCCGAAAGGTCGATCGCTGACAATGATTGGCAACCGAACAACGTCCACACTAAAAGCAGCAACCAAGCCAGTGGTTTGGTTATGCTAAGCAGAGAAGTTATTAGTTTTAACCGCATTGAACGACCACGGTGATGTATGAGTTTGATAGATATTTATACTCCCATACAGAGCAGGTCTATATCAATGGATAACTTGGTTTGTTCATCCATTCCGCTTCGGAGATCTCTGCCGTCAGAATTGAAGCTCTAAAAACAGCAAGATTATCTGTAAGCGCTAAATGTCAGCCATGTTGATACAGCAGTAATACATGACTCCTGGAAGAGATCAGCAGGAGCACCCACTAAAAATGGCGTATGGCATTGTGGCCGCCAAGCACTCCATGAAAATTCTTCATAATGTGGAACAGTGGTAAAGTCTGTACCGATGACCGCAAAGTCGCAGGTCCTTCCGTTACTAGGCGGTGAGGATAGCAGCGTCCGCTGCAGTGATCCTGGTGAGCAGGTGAGATTGCCGCGTTCGCCGATGCAAAGCGGCAGCTTCGGTTTAGGCCGACTGCTGTCTCTGCCTGTAATCGAAGCCCCCCGATCTCGAATGACCGATATGAGGCATCACCAACCTCAACGTCGCTCTCTTTTCTAGTGTGTTCGTATAATGGTTACCCCAAATGAACAGTGCGGGCTGAGATTAGCCGGAGGCATCATAACGAGTAATTGAGACCATACGCCAAAACGGACATCAGGCCGATCTTTATCGGAAAGCTCTGCTAGACGTGTACACACTCGATAGAGCGCTCACCTGTCTTAATAACGCAACTTGACATTTTTGGAGGGCCTCCCATAATGGGAGGTGTCTGAAGGGAAGGGTGTATGCGGATTATACCGAAACGGACAATTCGTGAGTTCTGGGAGTCAGATCCACAGTACCTCGAATCTAAAGGGCCTTTGGAGGCTTGGCATGAAGAGGTGTTCAAAGCGAAATGGAATACTCCTCAAGAGGTTAAGTCGCAGTTTCGTAGCGCAAGCATCCTGAAAAGTAGCCGAGTGGTGTTTAACATCAAGGGGAATGACTACCGGCTGGTCGTAGCAATTAACTACCCCCATCAGATCGTATATATCAAGTTCGTCGGTACGCATAAACAGTATGACGAAATCGACGCGGAGACTGTGTGATGAACATTAAGCCTATTAAAACAGAAGCTGACTATGAGGCGGCGATGTTGCGTGTTGGTGAGCTGATGGAAGCTCAGGTCGATACACCTGAGGGCGATGAGCTGGACGTGCTGGCTACGTTGGTCGAGCATTATGAGGCACAGTACTATCCGATATCGGCACCCAACCCTGTTGAGGCGATTCGTTTCCGTATGGAGCAATATGGACTCCAGGATAAGGACCTGGTGCCGTATATTGGACGCTCTGGCAGGGTGTCTGAAGTGCTGAATTATCGACGAAAGTTGACGCTATCAATGATTCGAAAACTTCACTCAGGTTTGAATATTCCTACTGAAAGCCTGGTACAGGACTATCCTCTCAAGCGCGCCTAGCGGTTTCCCGTTGTTGGGCAATGGATGTTCGTTCTTCGTGATGGAACGAAATGGTTGTCTGGCTTTTCTTCCCCTCCGCAGATTTCCCGTTGGATTGGAGAGGCCGGATTCTTGCTCGGAATGCTCTGCTGTAATTACTCCTCTCACACTGCTGCCTTCGTATCACCGAGATTTCAAGGTTGCGCGTGCGTGATGTGGTTTTCGTCTCGGGTGAGTTGCGACAAGAGTTAAAGCTACCAGCAGCGATCACTAAATCCAGTCGGTCACGACGGGTCTGGCTGTCGCACAAGGACCTTCAGAGGACGCTTGAGCAGTGGCTTCGGTAACGGACAGACCAGCGCTTTGCTACCAGATCCACTAGCCACCCATATTTGCATCGGTAATCCCCCTGAACAATGGGTCTTGGCGGTTGACGCGGGTGGCCATCACTTCTACAGACTGTTGCCGCTGGTCACGGCTGACCTCAACCGAGGCTCGCAGATTGCCCTGTTGATCGACCTGGAAAAGCTGTAGCGATTGCTGTTGCTGTTGTCGCCGGGTGGCCAGGTGCTGGGCGGACAGGGAGACGCTGCTGTTATCGATAATCATGACTAACTCTCAGAGGTAGCGGATGCTACCGGGGGTAATTCTGGTTATCGGCAGAGGTATGGGGTTGTTTGATTTTTGATCACTTTTGGTCTACGGGCATACCGGTAATGCATTATCGAGACCTTCGCGCCGGTGATCATTGCAACCGGTTGCTATTAACCCGGCGGGTTAATAGGAGACGCAAGGATGCGTCAACATGGGTCGAAGACCAATGCGAGCCCCATAAAATCAAGCAGTTCCACGCAACTGCGGCAGATTTTAGGGGCGATGGACAGATAGGTATGGAACCTATTTGACCACCAGGTTAATAGTATCGGTGGTGCCTGCGATCAGGAAATATCAGGGTCATACCTTTGACACCTACCTCCGTGAGTGTCCCATGGTGCTGGCGTCAATTCTCGTGAGTCCGAGTGCGTAATGGAAGTGGATTTCGACGTTCCAGATCGTCCCGAAGGAGGTGAGGGTGCTGGCAACCGCACCGCAGCACTGGCAAGCCATCCGGTTGAACAAATGGGTTACATTCAGGTCTATAGCGTACGTAACGGCATTACCCGCTGGATCAGTGATAAGCTGCCGGTTACGCGCTAACAAACCAAATTTGAGACGTAATATGACAAGCCCCACCGATACCGCTACAGCCCCCGCGCATAAACCTCGTACGCTGATTGATATGCTGATCAGCATCGTTATCCCCTCCGTCATCTTGATGAAATTCAGCGGTGAAGAGGATTTCGGTGCCAGCGGAGCGCTCATCATCGCACTGGCGCTACCGCTGAGCTGGGGACTGTTTGAGCTAGTCAAATACCGCAAATTCAACTTTATCGCCTTACTGGGAATGGTCAGTGTGCTGCTCACCGGCGGCATCGGTCTGCTCAAGCTTGACCCGCAGTGGCTGGCCGTCAAGGAAGCCGCTATCCCCGCATTGATCGGCATTGCGGTACTGATCTCCACCCGCACTCGCTACCCGCTGATCAAAACCCTACTGTTGAATCCCGCCGTGATGGATATAGAGAAGATCAAGCAGAAGCTCGCCCAGCAAAACAAGACCAGCGCATTCGATGAGAGCCTGCTAAAAGCGACCTACTTTCTAAGCGGCACCTTTTTCTTCTCTGCCGTGATGAACTACATCCTGGCCAAGTGGATAGTCACCAGCCCGGCGGGCAGTAGCGCTTTTAACGAAGAGCTTGGGCGACTGACCCTACTCAGCTATCCGATGATCGCCATCCCCTCAATGCTGATGATGATGGGTGTCCTTTACTTTCTGTGGCGCACCATCCGAGACATGACCGGGTTTAAACTGGAAGAGATATTAGTTGGCGCACAGTCCGAAAAAGATTAAGCCAGTTGTGGGGGCAAGAGGTAGCGGGGTAGGGTCTATCATCTAAGGGGGTAATCGTGATGCGGCGGCTGGCGAGGGGGGCAAGGACCTGCGTTATCTCAGTATCGACCGTCGTCATCTTAAAACTTTAGTGGTGATGATTGAGGATCAGGCGCCCGATGCCTACGTCACCGTGGCCGGTGGGGGTGAGATGATGGGCAGTCGCTAACGCCAGAGACAGGTGCCCGGCAGCGATGATGGGCTGCTCAAGACGATTAAAAAGCCGATCTGTAGATGTCTACAGATCGGCTTTTTTATGCTCTGTTGGCGTCTATTTAAGCGTCGTTAACGCCTGTGGTCGACAATTTCAGAAAATGCAGCCCAGCGTTGATATGTTGAATGTCCCTAGTGTTTGAAAGTGAATTAAATTCACTTTCGTTGTTGATGAACCCTGTCGCAAATCGCGTTTTGATGGGTTTGGTAGCGTGCTTTTGGTTCCCTAAAAAAATTAAACGGCTGTTTTAAATGGCTTGTTCGACGGGCCGTAGTAGTGGTAATCTTCGCTTCGATTCTTGTCAAGACGGCTGTAGGCAGGGGTTGCAGAAGTAGCCCGTTATCGACGTGGCATTGGCTTTGCACTGGATGAATTAACCCAACCTGGACGGGTAGTAATCACGGTTCCTAGTATGGAACTGGATGTCTGTTAAGGGTTGTATGAAAAATAATAATAAAGCGAGTTTCAATTTTAATTTTTTCTTGGCGTTTTTGCTGTTGTTGGAAGGGGTGTCGATACCCCTCATGGCAGCGGAAGACCCCTTGGTGCTGGGTGTTTTTCCTCGCCGCAACGCCACGCTGACTACCCGGCTATTTACGCCGATGGCTGAGTACCTCAGTCAGCAGCTTGGGCGTGAGGTGACGCTGGTCACCGCTAAAGATTTTCCCTCTTTTTGGCGCGGTGTCACCGACCGTAGTTACGACATCGTTCACTACAACCAATATCACTACATCATCTCCGCCGACACCTATCAGGTGATCGCGCATAATAAGGAGTTTGGCCGCAGCGATGTGGCGGGGTCGCTGTATGTTCGCACCGATAGCGGCATCACCGAGGTGAGCCAGCTGAAGGGGCGGCGGATTGTCTTTGGCGGCGGCGAAGATGCGATGATGAGCTATATCCTGCCGCGCTATCTGTTACTCGAAGCCGGGCTTGATCGCGGCGATTATGACGCTCGGTTCGCCAACAGTCCCCCCAATGCGTTAATGGCGCTCTATTTCAACCAAGCTGAGGCCAGTGGTGCCGGAGATATTCTGATCAACCTGCCGGTTGTTAAGCAGAACCTGGATACGACCGAACTGACTCATCTGGCGAAAACCAAGCCCCTGCTGCACCTGCCTTGGGCGGTTAAGCAGGGGATGAACCCGGAGCTTCGTAATCGCATTCAGCAATCACTGCTTCAGCTGGAAACCACCGATGCAGGCCGGGCAATTCTCAAGCAGGCTAAGATGACCGGCTTCGGTGCCGCCAACGATGCAGATTACGACCCGCATCGGCAGATTGTTGCCAAGGTCGCCGGTTCTGTAGGGAAGACGCTTTAACCGATGAAGCTGCGCCTTGGTACCAAGTTTATTCTGATCGTTGTCGGTATTCTATCGATCACGCTAGCGGCCAACTCGGTGCTGTTCCTGCGTGCTCAAAATAGTCTGTTGGAGAGCCAGTTGGTGGCGCAGGGCAAGGCGCTGGGACGCTTCGTGTCACTGGTCAGTCCGGCAGCGATTCTGGGGTATGATTTTTTGCTGCTTAATGAATATGCCCGTGAGGTATCCCTGCAGCGCGATGTGGTCTACGGGGTGATTGTTGACCCTGACGGTCGGCCTCTCACCAACTTCATCAACCGCGATAATCATCAGATCACCGACCTGATCGTCGAGGGCCAGTACCCGCATATGGCCGAACTGCTGCCTCAGCTGCAGCGGGATCCAGAGTTGATCGCGTTGGAATTCCCTATTACCAACGATGGTGCGGTGCTGGGGGCCTTTAAAGTGGGGCTTAGTCGATCCGAGCTTGTTGCGCGGTTTCAGCAGCAGTTACTGGTTCAGTTTGCTACCTACGGGCTGATTATCCTGTTCTTAAGCGGCGCCATCTTCCTGGTGTTCCGTTATAACGTGTTATTCCCGGTGCAGCGGCTCATCCGGGCGTCACGTAACGTGGAGAAGGGGGAGTATCTTCAGGTTGTGGTGGATTCCGACGACGAGATGGGTGAACTGACCAAAACTTTTAATTCGATGGTCGGCAGTATCCATCAGGAACGCGCTAAATTGCACCACCAGGCCAACTACGATGTGCTCACGGCGCTGCCCAATCGGATGATGGCGGTGGAGCGTCTGACTTACGAGATCAATCGCTCGCGGCGTGACCAGGAGTTGCTGGCCGTGCTGTTTATCGACCTGGATGATTTCAAGGTGGTCAACGACACGCTGGGACACGCCACCGGCGATCAGCTGCTGGTTGAGATCGGTGCGCGGCTTAAATCCAAATTGCGCGATGTCGACACCATAGCGCGTCTGGGTGGCGATGAATTCTTGGTGTTGCTGCCGAGGATCGGTTCTGCCAGGCGGATAGAGCAGGTCACCGAGCGCCTTATCGCCGCTGTGTCCAAGCCTTTGCAGCTGTTACCCCGAGAGGTGATGGTTCATTGCAGTATTGGCGTGGCGCTCTATCCCAATGACGGAGACACGGCCGATAGCTTGATGGCCAACGCCGATAACGCCATGTATCAGGCCAAAACCCAGCGGCGATCGTCGGTGTGCTTTTTTACGTCAGAGATGAATAGCCGTATTCAGGAACGGTTGCAGATGGAACAGGACCTGCACCTGGCACTGGATCGGGGTGAATTAGAGCTGTATTTCCAACCGTTAGTAAGGGCGGCGACCGGGCAGCATTGCGGCGCCGAGGCGCTGCTGCGTTGGAATCATCCACAAAAAGGGTTTATCAGCCCCGAGGTATTTATCCCGCTGGCCGAGACCACCGGTCAGATTATTGTGATCGGCGAGTGGGTCATCCGCCAAGCGGCTAAGCACTGGTCGCAGTGGAACAAGAGTGGCTTGGTGTCTGGGCATATTGCGGTCAATATATCTCGGGTCCAGTTTCAGGAGCGGCTGGCTTGGGTGGTTGGCGAGGTGGTCGCTCACTATCGGCTCCCTCCGTCGGCGTTAGAGCTAGAGATCACCGAAGGGGTTTTGCTGGAAGATCATGAGCTGATCGCTAAGGAGATGAAGGACTTGCGCGATATGGGAGTGAAGTTATCGCTCGATGACTTTGGTACCGGCTTCTCGTCGCTGAGTTACCTCAAACGATTCCGCTTCGACCTGCTCAAGATCGATCGTAGCTTTGTCACCGACCTGCCCCATGACACCGATGATGTCTCGCTGGTACGGGCGATTATCGCCATGGCGCACAGCCTGGATCTGAAGGTGGTGGCGGAAGGGATCGAGACGCAAGAGCAGCATGACTTCCTGCGGGAATTGGGCTGTGATTTTGGCCAGGGCTATCTGTTTGCTAAACCGATGTGCGGCCGTGATTACGAGCGTTATCTGCAGCGTGTTCAGGGCAGGGATGAGGGCGATCAACCGCCGCTCTCCATGACCGTGTTTTCGAGTAGGCATTGAGGGTGGCCATGGAGTCAGCTGTCGCTTCCCCTGTTCATCCCCCTG
This sequence comes from Motiliproteus sp., assembly GCA_036964625.1. Lineage (GTDB taxonomy): Bacteria > Pseudomonadota > Gammaproteobacteria > Pseudomonadales > Balneatricaceae > Motiliproteus. The sequence goes on along the minus strand of JBALTG010000022.1, from coordinate 10,953 downwards.
TTCATCTTCCTCTTCGATCGAAGCGACAGATCATCAGCCCCTATCTCATCACGATCGTGCTGGTGGCTGCGGTGATCTGGGCGCATCGTAGTAGCGGTTATCCGGTGTTCCACTCAACGGTGGGGCAAGAGCCCGGTTGGGAGCAGTTCCTGCAGCGCTATGGTGTGACCGAGTTTGGCCAAGACGGCTATTTTGTGCGGGCGGTAAAAAACGGCTACAACCTGTTTTACCACACCGAGCGGTACGGCTGGCGCTTCACCCGTAAGACTAGCGTTGACCCGGTGCATAGCTGTGCGGGTTGCCATACCCCGGAAGATGTTGCTTACGGTTTCGTCGGGGCCGACCGCTACGATGCGGCGTTGGATAAGCGGGTCTCTTTCGAAGAACGGCTGATGCGCTGCTACGCCAGCCCTGCGCGCATGAACGGTTTCGTCCCGACGCTGTATGATCCGGCGATTCGGGACCTACGCATTTTTGCCCGCATGGTGGCTCACAGCCTTCGCTTGGGCGAGGGCTATACGAGGGCGGCGTTATGATTCGGATAGAATCGTTGTTGGGGCAACGGCTGGTGCGTGTGTCGCTGGTTTTCACAGCGCTGCTGCTGGTCTATCTGATGTCTGTGGATAAACACCAGCAGCGGCAGCAGCTCCGCAATGCCGAGGTTGTCTTGACCGTGGGCTGTACCGAAAAATTCGCCCGCTACCAGTTACAGGCCGCAGGCTTTTACCGCTCACCCTATGTTGCGATGCGTACCGCTGCCGCTCTGCCGCTGCAGGGGTATAGCCCCGAGGATGTACGGGCGATCCAGCGCGGCTGCAACATCATCGACGACCTGCAGGGCGAGCAGGCGCAGAGCGCCGATCAGCGTTGGAACTCCACCCGTTTCGTGCGGGGTGAGCAGACCAGCTGTGACCACTGTCACCAGGGCATCGGTGATAAGCAGGACGCCGAAGGCAATCGCCTGGCGGGGTCGATCAGCCTCGGTGCCTCCTGGGTGATGGCCGATATGTATGATCGTTTTACCGGCCTGTTGTTACCCTTCGAGCTGCGACAGATGCAGTGTTTTATCAACTCGTCCAACGGCTTCAAGCCGAATATAGCCGACGATCTGATCCGCGATGTCACCGCGTACAGCCGTTTTCTGTCGGCGGCGCTGGACTTGAAGATGGGCGATCGCTATCCCGAGCAGGGGATCGACGAGATTACGGCTTCATCAACCCTCAAGCGGGGCGACGACTATGTCCGCGGCGAAGCGCTGTATCAAGGCCGCTGTGCCAGCTGTCATGGACCGCAGGGGTTGGGAGTGACGCAAGCGGGTAAGGTGCTCTACCCCGCAGTCGCCGGTCCCAACGCCTTCAATATGCAGTCGCGCAATAACTTCTCATTTGTCTCGACCATCCTGCCGGGTTTTATTTGCCGCAACATGCCCAAGGGGGAGGAGGGCAGCCTCGAGCCTCAGCAGTGCCGTGATATCGCCTTTTACGTCAGCAACCTGCCACGCCCGGCCGGTGATAAGGCGGGGCCGTTGGCGGCCGTCTGGCAGCAGCTGATGATGCGGACCATGCCGGGTCTGGTCAGTTTTGTCGACAGCCTTAACCCCACCCCGTATGCCGAGCCCGCTTTGATGCCGAGTAAAAATTTAGTACAGCGTGCTGTTGTCATGCAGCGTCAGTTTTGATCAGTCTGTCCAGGGTACGCGGCTTGGACCCGGTCTCCAGGCGTCAGCTGGGTAATGATCTGCTGATCGGCTTAACCCTGGCGGTGGTGGTGTTGCCGCAGGCGATCGCCTTCTCGACCACGTTGGCCGGTGTGCCTCCCCATTTTGGGATCTACGCGGCGATCTGGGGCACGCTGTTCACCGCCTTTCTCAATCCGGCCAAAGTGTTTCATGGTGGCCCCAACAGCGCCATGTCGGCATTGATCGGGGTGGTGTTATTGCCGGTGGCCCCGCAGTTCGGCACCGATTATATGGGCTATGCCCTGACGCTGGTGCTGGTGGCCGGGTTGATTCAACTGTTGTTTGTGATGATCCGACCGCTGCGGCGGATGTTGGATTTTCTCAGCGAGCCGGTGGTCAATGGCATGATCTGCGGCATCGGACTGTTTCTGATCTTCAAATCCGTGGCCGGATTCGCTGGCTTGCCGGTTAACACCGAGGTCGAGTGGCCGTTATGGATCGCCTGGCAGACCTTCAACGCCGCGCTTGAGATTGGCAATCTCTACGCCATCCAGGTTGGCATGGTCACGCTGGTGGTGATTTTGCTGGTACGCCAGAGCGCCCGCTTTAAAAATTGGGGCATCCTCTGCGGTATCGTTGCGGGTACGGCGTTTTCTGAATACCTCAACGCCCGCCACGGGTTGGAGAACACCCTGATAGAACAGACCGCCAATCTGTCCAGCCTGGGCGTAGTGTTCCCGTCGATACCGCTGTTTACCCAGGAGTCGATTCCAGACATCATCCGGATCCTGCCCGGGGCGGTAACCCTGGCGCTGCTGGGGTTGTTTCAGACGGTGGCGGCGATGCGGCGGATGAACCGTAAAGAGGGGACTTTTGTCCACAGCCAGCATGGTATCTACGCCGACGGCGTCAGCAACTGTCTGCTGCCGTTTCTGTCATCGTTGCCCACCTGTGCCTCGTTTAACCGTATGTGGCTGATGCATAGCATGGGCGCCGCTACTCGGTTGGCGGCGATATCGTCGGCGTTCTTCCTGTTGGCGATGGTGCTGTTCTTTGCCGATCAGATCTCGATTATTCCCATTCCCGCGATGGCGGCGGTGATCATGGTGGTGGGGGCCAACATGATTAACTGGCAAGAGGTCCGGCCGCACTTCAATAATCTACCCGAAGGGATCGTGTTCAGCGTGTCGTTTATCTCGGTGCATATTTTTGGACTGTTTGGGGCGGTGATCGCCGGTGCCGTACTGGCGCTGGGGTATGCCAAGTGGGTTAAGGCGCATCCGCGTATAAGCCTCAATGGCAACGTGCTGGCTATTCACGGCAATATCTATTACGGCTCGTTGCCTGTGATTGAGTCGATGTATCACAAGGCGATCGAGCAACACGACAGCTTAGTGCTCGATTTTCGCCACGTGCATTATATCGATCCCGAGGGGATCCGCTGGTTGATGGCTGTGAAGGATCACCCCAATGTGTCGTTGCTGGATCGCCGCGAAGGCAGTGATCGACGTACCGGAGAGCGCGCAAAAAGTAATCGCCGCCGCCGGGGATTTCTGTAAGCTTGTTGATTCGCTATTAACCAGGTTGTGCAAGCGTCAGAAGTAAGAGTCTAAGCGGTTGTCGGGATGAAACAGTAGCTGCCGAACTCATGTTGCCAGGTAGACGGTTCGAGATTTCGGTACTACATTGTTGAGTCAGGATTGTTGAGTCAGGATTGTTAACGGCGCTGCGACATGCACGATGCGATGGCAATAAGGCCGTATATCTGATTGATTTAAGATAAAAAATTATTCGTTGCGGTGCCGGACAGAGTAGCAGCGGTTGGCTGACAGCGTCCCAGAATATGCGTACGACTCATAAACTGAAAGGAACTCACAATGAAAAGCATTTACTGGATTATTACTCTGCTATGCCTCTCTGCACCAGGGTTTGCAGCCCCCGCACTTCCCGGCATGGGAACAAATTTGGACCAAACTTCGGTGTCGGGCATCTCCTCGGGAGGCTTCATGGCTGCTCAGCTCCATGTGGTCTATTCCACTCATCTCATCGGGGCCGGGATAGTTGCAGGCGGGCCCTATTTCTGTGCTGACAGCTCGCGTAATCCTTTTATGAGCTATCTTGCAACGGCAACCACGACCTGCATGAATCCTTGTAAAAACTGGTTCAGCTGGGCTAAGTGGATGTGTGAAGCGACGTTATTGCCTAACGGTGCGCGCCTAGCCGACAAGGCTATCGATCTGGCCTCTGACGGAGTGATCGACCCTACAGGTCATCTCGCTAACGATAAGGTCTACCTTTTTAGTGGTGGGCTGGATGACACGGTGGTGACCGGTGTCGTCGATCAGACCAAGGCATTCTACCGATCGATTGGGGTTCCGGATTCCGCTATAAAGTTCGATCAGAATCCCGACGCGCAACACGCCTATATTTCGGACGATTCAAACAAAGCCTGTGGGTTTCATGGCGCCCCGTACATCAATGACTGCCAGGGTTATGATCAATCTCGAATAATTCTCGAACACATCTACGGCCCCCTCAAAAACAATGCTGCTAATCCCAGTGGGACCCTGTTTGAGTTTGATCAAGCAGAGTTTGTGCCTGAACAACAACTCAGCATCTCAGCACTCGCAGATAAGGCGTATGCCTACGTGCCAAAAGACTGTGAACAGCAGTCCTGCCGGGTCCATGTTGCTTTTCATGGGTGCAAACAGTCGGCAGCCGAATACGAGACCAACAAGGCCTATTTTCACGAAATGGCAGGCTATAATGAAGTGGCGGACACGAATCAGATTATTGTGCTCTACCCTCAAATCAGGGCCCGTGCTGAAATGAATATCTCACCGTTCAACCCAAAGGGGTGCTGGGATTTTTGGGGCTATACCAACTCGGACTTTTACAAGAAAGAGTCGATTCAGATGACCTCCGTGATGAAGATGGTCGAACGGCTGACTGAGGCGCGGTTACCCTGACCTGGCAAGTGAGTCGCGTGGTATGACGCAAGCAGAACCCTGCCGGGATGAAAATACTGCCCAGCGTGATGCAGATCGACCCAGCTGCTATGCATGCATAAGAGTTTTCATGAACTCGAAGCTTAAAACTCCGCACAGCCGCTACAGTGATGTTAGCGATTTTGGTGACAGCGATGGTTATCGGCAGGACTTAGAAACCCTAAGGAATCGGTTCGATGATCTAAAGCATCCGCCAGATAGTTAACCGGGGGGTAGGAGACGCAAGGATGCGTCAACAGGGGTCGAAGACCCATGTGAACCATCATCATCACGCAGTTCAACGCAGCTACGGCAGATTTTAGGGGCGATGGACAAATAGTCTTCAGCGCATAAGTGAAATCAGCAACTCCAAGGTGGCCGCGCCGGTGGCTGTGTACATCCAAACCAGCGCGCCGCAATTCAACAAAACCGTGCCCCAGAAAACTGAGCGGAAAGCGGCTTTTTTGGATTTGTGGCGTAGCTTCTGCTGTGCAACCAGAGCACCAGGCCAGCCTCCAGCTAAAGAGAGCATATGCAGGGTACTTTCCTGGGTGCGCCAGGCTCCTTTTCTTGCTGCGGCTTTATCCCCGGCATACATGAGAAAGGAAAGCAGGCTGGCAATCAGATACAGGGCTAATATCAACCCCGGCAATTCATCGGCAACGACCGACACAGCCACAATTACAAAAAATACAACGGCTACGCTGACAGACAAAGAGCCATTCTGCGGCTTTGCTTGCTGCGGTACTCGATAACCGGCGAGCACTGCGTTTACTGCGCACGGCCGACCCTGCTTGTCTTCAGACAATGCGTAGGTAATTAACTGACTAATCTCGGGACGCCGGTTGCGATGACTTAGAGCGTTGACATGAAAAAAGACTCTCTTTCCACCGGCGCATGGCTCGATAAAGCCAAAGCCCTTAGCGTCATTCCAAGACGTTATTTTTCCTTTGATGCGCATAATGAGAGCCTTCATTGTTCTACGCAAGATTAACAGTACACGAGGGTCGCCGCTGCTTGCTCTGTGCAAGGGATCGTAACACGCGTACATAGATAGACCTGAGCCTCGGCGTCAGACCCTGGCGTCATGGATCAGCCCTATGCCAACCTCTGTCGTCGGCCGTTCATTCCGCCTTCAACGCCTAACAAGGCCAGCACGCTGCCGCTAATCACGCTCTTTCAGCATCGATTGAGTACTTGTTACCGGGCTAGCAAACGTCTCGGGCTCTGATTCCGCTAGCCCCGTTGCAAGTATGCGGAGCACCTGGCTTTTGAGCTGGTCTGGAAGGTGCTGATCACAGGTCGCGCGCTGTTTGTCTTCTACCGGGGAAAACACGCTCGTGACGAAGGCGATCAGGGCGGTGGGCAGTTCGCCATTGCTGGCTGGATAGAGTTCCTTCACCTTCGTGGATATCTTCTCTAAGCGAGATAATAAAGTGACTATGTCTGCGTCAATGGCGGTGCCTTCACCTGCGTTGTAAATGTGTTTTATGGACAGCATCACTATCGTCACATCGAAACGAATCTTTTTGGTAATCTCAACTGCCTTTTGGGCTGCGTCATAGTGGATCGGAGTAAAATCATCTTGCAAAATGTCTCGGAGGGGAGAGAACCCTGCGAAGTAATCACTGTCGGGTTTGTTGGTTGCATGGAGTAAAAAGGCCACGTAATGATTAAGCGCATCGTAAAGCAGAAAACGGTGCAGCTCTTCCTTGGTCTCTGCTGATAACTCCCCCCTACGTGTTATTTCATCTTCGAGCATGTCCCTTGCTTCGCTCACTGAACTCAGCCCTGGGCGCTGCACACCATAGACATTAAGCTGCGAAAAATCCTCAAATCCTACTGCGGGTGATGCGATAGAGGACGTCGAAACGGTAAAACCAAATATCAGGGCGCTAACTATTTTAAAAAAAAGAATATTTTTCAACATAGATAAATCAACTCGATTGTTACAACGTAAACGTTCGGTACTTACGGAAGGTGTGCGATATAGTCGCTTATTTCCACTTAATCAGCCCTAAAATCGTGATTGCTGAGCATTTGCGATCGCCTGAATACCGATTTCAGGTTATTCAGGCAGCCTTGTCCTAGGCTATCGGGGTCGGTAGTCGATCAGGCCTTACATTTGACACAGGTAAACGGGACGACAGACTCATGTGTTGCGTTTTCCTATGCCATCCAAAACCGAACACTAGGGTCGGCCAGCATCGATGAATGTTCCTTGGCAGGGGGCTGATTGGCTGGAGAGGGCCGTGTCGTGTCGTGTCGTAAAAGGTCCCATTGCATCCAGCCGGGCATGACTCCTTGTCAGTAGGTGATACAGTTGTAACCTTAATGAACCTTTAGTTCAATAGGGTTAATCGGTTGTCGTTACTTGAAACCAATGGGTCAGACTCGATTGAAAACAATGATCAGTGACCGCGTATTAACCCGCCGGGTTAATACGCGACGCAAGGAAGCGTCAACAGGGGTCAAAGACCCATGCGAGTCCCTGTAAATCAAGCAGTTCCACGCAACTGCGGCAGATTTCAGCGGCGATGGACAAGTAGCTATGGAACCTATTTGTCCACCCGGTTAATAGTGATCTGGCAGCCGCGGCTGGTCGCTGACCGTTGCAGGAGGATGGTCCAGATCGATCCGATCGACCACGCCAGCTGTTAATTTTTCCATTTGTGGGGCATCACTCTATCCCCGGCACCGAGTTCATCATGGATATTCCACGCCCAGATATCAGTACCAAAGGCATGATCAGCACGGAATAGATAGCGGCCTGTCGTTATCGTGATAATCCCCTGCAGATCGATTAACGCACCTGAATTATGCACTCGATCAGTTTTCATCCAATCCCCTCTAGGCCGTACCGTTACTGCCTCTGGCGCTTCCACACAGATCCTCACACAATGTTATCCACAGATTCTGTGGATAGAATTTGCAGTTTTGGATTTATGGTCTACACGGTTCAAAAGTTCTCACCTGTAGTGGCTTAGCGGTGGTCGGTCAGATGACGGGAGGCCGCCCTAATATATCCAGCCCCTCGTCGCCCGCTTCGACCTCCTCCAGAATCCACTCGTGGAAGGCCTTCTTGCTATAGTTCATAGGGCGATTCTTTGGCCACACCAGATAGAAGGCGCTCTGGGTGTCCAGGGCGATGTCGAAGGGCACCAACAGCTGCCCGCTGCGCAGCTCCTTGGCGACCAGGTGCCTATCTGCCAGGGCAATGCCCAAACCCTCGACCGCAGCCCCCGTGGCCAGAGAGGTGCTGGAGAAGCGCAGATCCTTACCGAAGCCCGCCTCCTCGATTCCGGCCGAGCGCAGCCAAGTCCGCCACTCGTCCATCCGGGTGCTGACATGGATGAGGGTCTGGTAGCGCAGGTCGTCGGGAGTTTTCAACGGGTGTTTTCCCCCCAGCAACCGAGGACTGCAGACCGGCACCACCGACATGCCCAGCAAAAACTGGGATTCGCCACCGGTCCAGTCCCCCCGCCCGTAGCGCACCGCCATATCGATATCGGACTGGCTGAAATCAACTTCGGACATAGACGCACTTAGGCGCAATTCAACGTCGGGGTAGCGCTCTTGGAAATGAGTTAATCGGGGCATCAGCCAGCGGGTTAGGAAGGCCGGCGAGACACTCAGGGTCACCGTTCCGGCATTGGGGTTGGCTACCAATCGACGGGTGGCGCTGTCGATCTCATCCAGCGCGTGCTGGATCGCCGGAAGATATTTTTCGCCGGCCGCGGTCAGCTCAACCCGGCGCTTGCTGCGCTGAAACAGGTTTAAATCGAGGAACTTCTCCAGTGACTTGACCTGGTGGCTGATTGCCGAGGGCGTCACGAATAGTTCATCTGCCGCCTGGTTGAAACTACCGTGACGGGCCGCCGCCTCGAAAGAGCGCAGCGCGTTCAATGGGGGAAGGCGGCGGATAAGCAGGTCTCCTTTGTTGAGATAATTTCACCTATCAACTGAAAATAGATCGTTTGCGAGCATCGCTATTCGACTTTAGCATAGTACCCATATTCGCGAGCGCAGCAAGCGATTCAGCCACCGGCGAGCTGCCACCGTCGCGCCGCATTCGCCGCACCATTCCCAGCACCATTAGATGAATTATTTGAGAGTACCATCATGAACAAGCAAACTAACGCAATCAAGACCAATGAATTCGGCGCCATCGACTTGGCGTATTACCAGCGCCAAGCTGAACGGGCACGCGCCGTCTTCATCAAACAGGGCATCAAGGCGATCGCCAGTTGGCTGAAGGGCTTGATTCATATCGAACGCCGCACCCCCTTCGAATTCCACCTCGGCCGCTAAGCCCTCTGTTCGCGGGCTCTTGCGGCCCCGTGAACCCCCTTCGATTCCCCTCCCCTCAGGTATTCAGACTAAGCTGTCTACCGCAACGGCCGCCGCTCAGTGCGACACATTGGCATGACGTTGCCGGTCCATTTCTCGCCCTGCGGTATCGGAAAAACGGCTGGCACTAACGATGAGTGGGCAAGTACGCCACCCGCTAAAGCCCCCCAGCAAGATGGAACGACCTACCTCACCTTTGTTTCATTGGACAACATCGCATGGCGCGATTTGGAACAGCGTTATTAACCCGGCGGGTTAATAGCAGACGCAAGGTTGCCTTAACATGGGTCGCAGGCCCGTGCGAGTCCCTGAGAATCAAGCCGTTCTACGCAACTGCGGCACATTTTTGGGGCGAAGAAAATTTGACTTCTAAAACATCAACATAAGAGACGCCGATACAGCCCTAGGGTTGGTTTACAGCTTATACATACTGGCCTCCCATGCCTTTGCTAACCCGCCATCACTGACGTTCACCAGCGGCAGGCGCAACGATAAGGCATTCAACGCCATGGCATTAATCATTGCATCGACCGTGGTACAGCAGTCCGCCAGGATAGACACGTTATATTTCTCAGCTGACTTTGAGATTGCAGTATGAGTCACGCAGTTTTGCGTCATCATGCCGCAAACTATCAGGCCTGTTATGCCTAACTGAGACAGCGTTGCCTCAAGCCCTGTACCGGAAAAACTGTCGGCTACATCTTTGCTCAAGATGCTGCAATCAGGTGAGGCCGTTAAAACTCTCGGGTGTACCTATACCCCCTTGCTGCCTTCGTTGAAAAAAGGGGCAGTACCCTTGTTGGCGTTAGCAATATGCTGGATGACCAATACCGGAGTGCTGCGCTCATTCGCCATTTTGATTGCTTTTTCAGTATTGGCCAGCGTCGCCTCTGTGTTCCATAACGGATAATAGCCACCGTCAAAGTAATCCTGCTGCACATCGATGATTGCTAGCGCATGCTTGTTTTGTTGCTGCATCTGTTTTCCTCCATAGGGTTGAACGGTTGATTATCGACACTATCTTTTAGCGTAGTGAGTGGCCTGATAGACACAAATCGATTAGATTGGGCCAATCGTTAATGTACTAGTGAAGATGAATACCGTGGCGCTCCCAAGCATTGCTGTTGTTGCTTTTGATTAGATCAGCCCCTTTCACCTGTCGGTGCCAGGCGTTGTGTTTGGTGACGGGTTTACGGGAGATCCGGCCTTTGATATCAAGATTTGCAGCGCAGAAGACAAACGTTTAACGACGACCGCCGGTTACGTCATTGAGATCGAGCATGGGTTGGAACTGTTAGAGACGGCTCAAATCGTCATCATGCCAAGCTGGCGAAACCCTGATGAACGACCACCTCAGCGTTTGCTGGATGCGCTTATCGCGGTTAACCAACGGGGCGGCAGGATCGTTGGGTTGTGTCTAGGAGCCTATGTCCTGGCTGAAGCCGGGTTGCTTGACGGGGGCAGAGCGACGACCCATTGGGCCTATGCAGAGGACTTTTCACAACGCTTCCCCGCGGTCCAACTGGATGCCGCTGTGCTCTATATCGCTGAGCGAAACTTATTAACTTCTGCCGGGACCGCAGCAGGGATTGATTGCTGTCTGCAGATGCTGCGAGAGCAGTTGGGGGCCGAGTCGGCTAATGCCATTGCTCGTCGGCTGGTTGTGCCACCGCACCGGCAAGGTGGGCAGGCGCAGTTTATTGAGCAGCCGTTACCTACCAGCAAGCGAGATTCCAACCTGTCCGGTTTGATTGACTGGATCCGCTCCAACATTCAATCCCTGCATGCGCTAGACAGTCTCGCGGCCAGATCCAACATGAGTCGCAGAAGCTTTACCCGTCATTTTCGCTTGCTGACCGGCACGACACTAGGAGTGTTGTCCGAGAATAGCGATCGTAGCGAGAGAGGCTCATTTTGAGTCAGATTATTCGGTCATTT
>JBALTG010000021.1:0-47802 GCA_036964625.1 Motiliproteus sp. | reverse complement strand
ATTATTCGAACGGATAAGTACGAGCCTATCAGGCAGGCGATGAACTCGAAAATGGAGAGCCAGCAAGCAAAGGATATTTATGCGCGCCGAAAGGTGATCGCAGAGCCACCATTCGGACATATAAAGAACAGCGGATTCCGGGGTTTCAGTCTCAGAGGTAAAGAGAAGGTTGCCGGCGAGTTTTCATTGGTTTGCACGGCATACAACTTCAAGAAAATAGTGAAGGCTGTATTGATGGGGTTAGTCCGTCCGAAGGGTGCCAAAAGGGCGCAATATGCAGCGTAAAGGCCCTGAAATGCCGCTATTTTCTGAAATCCATTCAAAATAGCGGCAAAAGCGGTCAATATTAGCCAGTAAGGGTTTTCACTGGCGCTCGGCTGGAGGCATCTCTGCATTCTCGGTCATCCTCCTAGAACCAACAGACTTAACGCTCCACAAACGCCCGTTCGATGACGTAGTGGCCCTGGTCACCGTGGCGCGCCTCCTCAAACCCGCGCTGATCGAGAATGGCGCAGGTATCTTTGAGCATCGATGGGCTGCCGCAGATCATAAACCGGTCACGGTCCAGGCTAAACTCGGGTAACCCCAGATCGCGGCACAGCTGTCCACTCTGCATCAGCTCGGTCACGCGGCCCTGATTGCGGAACGGCTCGCGGGTCACCGTGGGGTAATACAGCAATTGCTTCCTGACCTGATTACCAAAGTATTCATTATTGGGCAGTTCATTGCTGATCATCCCGCTGTAAGCCAGTTCGGAGACATGGCGAACACCGTGAATCAGGATCACCTTGTCGAAGCGCTCATAGATCTCCGGATCTTTGATGAGACTGATAAAGGGGGCTAATCCGGTCCCGGTGCTGACTAGGTAGAGATTACGCCCCGGCAACAGATGATCGAGAATCAAGGTTCCAGTGGGTTTGCGGCTGATCAGGATCGGGTCGCCGACCTGAATCTTCTGCAACTTTGAGGTTAAGGGACCATCTGCCACCTTGATACTGAAAAACTCCAGTTGATCTTCATGATTGGCGCTGGCAATACTGTAGGCGCGCATCAGTGGCCGCCCTTCGTGTTCCAGCCCGATCATGGTGAAATGGCCGTTTTTAAACCTAAAGCTCTGCGAGCGACTGGTTTTAAAACTGAATAGGGTGTTATTCCAGTGGTGCACACTGAGTACCTGTTCCTGCAAGATTGCGGTCATTGCCTACCTCTATACCTATAACCAAAAGTTATAAAAAATTACTTATCTAAAACTTGAGTCCAGCTTAAAGCAGCGTTAATCTATCGATCAAACAAGTAATATGACTTTAGTTAATCGGTTTTTTGGATTATGCGATACAGCCTGCGTCAGCTCGAAGTGTTTCTGGAAACCGCTCAGCAGCAAAATATCACCCGCGCTGCCACTGCCCTATCGATGTCGCAAAGCGCCGCCAGCAGCTCCCTGAAAGAGCTGGAGCAGCAGTTTGATATCCAGCTGTTTGACCGGATCGGCAAGCGTTTGCAGCTCAACGAATTAGGGCGCCTGCTGCAGCCGCGCGCCCAGGCACTGCTTGAGCAAGCCCGGGCACTGGAGACGGATCTGGACCGGCACGCGGATGCCGGACCACTCAAGGTGGGCGCCACCCTGACCATTGGCAATTACCTGATGGTGCCGCTGATGGCGCGATATATGGCGCAGAGTAGCACTGCTAAGGTCAGCCTGGAGGTCGCCAACACCCGCGAGATCGCCGAAAGAGTCGCAAGTTTCGCGCTCGATATCGGCTTAATAGAAGGCGAAGTACAGCACCCCGAACTCCAGATCACCCCCTGGCGTGATGATGAACTGGTGGTGTTCTGCGCCCCCACTCATCCACTGGCGCAGCAGCAACAGCTGAGCGACCGGGATCTGCAGCATGCTCAGTGGATCCTGCGTGAACCCGGTTCGGGTACCCGGCAGGTATTCGAACGGGCGCTCCAGGGGTTGCTGCCACAACTCAACATCACCCTGGAGCTGCAGCATACAGAAGCGATCAAACGGGCCGTTGAATCCGGCCTGGGCCTTGGCTGCCTGTCCGGGATTGTGCTGCAAGAGGCTTTCAAACACCGCACATTGGTACCGCTGGCAGTGCCTCAGCGGGACTTCCGGCGCCGTTTCTACCTGATTCTGCACCGTCATAAGTACCTCAGCGCAGGCATCCAGCGGTGGCTGTCACTCTGTGACCCCGCCTGCTAATGCAACTAAGATCAGGTATCATCGACCCCGTGTTATCCACCCCATTCGTAACAGAAGCAAACAGATGAATATCAACGACCCTTTCGGACGTATGCAGGGCAAGCAGCAGCGCGATTATGAATCCCTGTGCCAGTCACTGCGTAACTCCGGCATAACCACACCCGCCGCGGCCCAGCAGCTGCTGCAAAACCTCGGCAAACGGATGCGCTATGGCCTGGCCATCATCGTCCCGATCACCGTAGCGCTGGCGTTGCTATTCCCGGAGGCGCGGATTATCACCTTAGCCGTGGGTGGACTGCTGGCGGTATGGGTCGTCAACGTTTCGCGGCGTGGACAACAGTATCTCACGCGCTATATTAGCGAAGAGCTTTCAACCGAGCCTGACCGCTAGCCAAATACCATCACTCGCGACGGACAAGTAACAACGCCCCGCTACAAGCGTCAAGCTATAGAGGAATGATCAGAACAATTGCACGGGGTACCGGCCATGATCGATCCAGTTTTTTTGCAGGCCCACGCTCTGTTCGGCGGTGTCAGTGACGAGCAGATCCCAATACTGGTGGCGCATTTAAACCAGGAACAATATCCACCCGGGGCCTATCTGTTTCATCAGGAGGACGCCGCAGATCGACTGTTCTTGATCACCCAGGGCAGCGTGGAGGTGCTTAGCCAGACGGGCGCTGCAGAACCGGTCAGGCTTGCGGTTCGCGGCATCGGAGAGAGTATCGGGGAGATGGCGCTGATCGATGTGCAAAATCGCTCGGCGTCAGTACGGACGCTCGAACCGGTGGTGGTTCTGTCGCTGTCCCATGCCAGCCTCGAGCAGATTTATCAGGCCGAGCCAGGCCTGTTCACCCAGATCATTCTCAATATTGCCCGGGAGATCAGTCGCCGCTTGCGCAGCATGGATGCTCTGCTAGGGTGCGCCCTCTATGAAACTTCCGACCATCAATGCCGAGCATCGATCCAGACGTCAAACTCGGCGATGGGCAAGGGTTTGGAAAAGTAGTATCCCTGCAGCAGATCACAACCCAAGGCTTGCAGAAAAGTCACCTGTTGGCTGGTCTCAACCCCCTCTGCGACCAGCTGCAGATCCAGACTCTTAGCCATCGCCACGATCGCCTTAACCAGCTTGGCGCTGCCCCGATTAGCAGGAATATCGGTGATAAAACTGCGATCTATTTTAAGCGTATCAAACGGAAAATGCTGCAAGTAACTCAACGACGAATAACCGGTACCGAAATCATCGATAGAGAGCTTAACCCCGAGCCGGCTGAGTTGATCCAGCCGACTGGCGGCCTGCTCCCTGTTTTCCACCAGCACACCTTCGGTCACCTCCAATTCGAGCCGGGTGGCCGGTAGCTGATATTTTTCCAACACAGTGGTCACGGCCGTAACAAAATCGCAGTGGCAGAGCTGCCGGGGTGAGACATTAACCGCAACAAACCGAGGCGCATCTTCCTGCCCCATCCACCGTCTGGCCTGTTGGCAGGCCTGGTCCAGACACCAAGTTCCGATTTGATGAATCATCCCAATCGACTCCGCCAGGGAGACAAACTGCTCCGGTGCGACCAGCCCCATACTGGGACTGTTCCAGCGCATCACTGCTTCGGCGCCCTGCACCGCCCCCTCCAGATCCAGCAATGGCTGATAGTAGACTGCCAATTCACCTCGTTCGAGTGCAAAGCGGAACTCAGATTCTAGATGCTGACGCTGCAACGCTTGCTGCTCCAGCTCCGGCACAAACACAGAAATCCGGTCACGGCCCTGTTTTTTGGCCCGGTAAAGGGCGGTGTCGGCATGCCTGAACAGCTGCACAGGATCGCGACCATCGTCCGGAAACACGGCCACGCCGATGCTCAAGCCGACAAAGAGGGTATTCCCGGCGACACTAAAGGGCGTCGAGAAGTCCTCCCTGATAGCGGCCGCCAGCGCAGCCACTGCCTGCTTACTCGTCTGGCTGGCCGCTAGCAGCACAAACTGATCCCCGCCCAGACGACACAACCGATCAGCCGTTTTTAAGCGTCGTTTGAGGCGTTCAGCCACCGCTATCAGCAGTTGATCCGCGGTGCTGTGCCCCAGGCTCTCGTTAAACTGTTTAAAACGGTAGATATCGATACTGAGCAGACCGATACAAGACCCAGCAGGCTCGAGATTGCCAATTTGCTGGCACAGCAACTCATACACTTGGATCCGGGTCGGCAGGCCCGTCAGCGCATCAATCCCCGTATGCTGAAACAGCCACTGCTCATATTCAAGCCGTTCCACCAGATCTTCCATTAACATCAGCGTATGCGGGGTTTTATTGGGGCCATTGAACAACGACACATGCACCCGTTGCCAGCTGGGTTTACCGCTATGACTGCGACCACAGAACTCACCACTCCACTTGCCCTCACGGCACAGCGCATCATTGAGCGACCGGTACACCGGCTCCGGCGTCAGTTCCGAGCGCAACAGTTCGCAGTGATTACCCAACAGCTCCGCCGCCGAGTAACCGCTACTCTGGCAGCAAGCGATATTGACATAACAGATAATACCCGCGCTGTCGGCAACCAAAACTGAGAGAGGTGAGAGGTCAAACAGCGTATGTAGCTGATCCAGCCCCAGGCTACGTCCGGTAAACAGAGAAGTTTGAGTCGCAGCAGTCAGGGTTAACATGGAAACTCTCAATAAAAACTAATCAATTAAAATAATGCTGATAAATCAGCACAAATAACCGCAGTTGAGCGGTTCAAAATACTACCGGGTACTAGCATAGACTGCGTTGCCCAGCTTAGCCGTCCCTTTTGGCCCTCCTTGCGAACGTTAACACGATAGTTTGTGGTTGCACTCCGCCAACCCTCTCTTTTAAAGTGTCCGGGTGTTCATACGCGAGGAGCCTGTCGGACTTAACGCTGATCTACTCGGCTACCGCTCCTGCGTTGCTCTACCTCCTGCATCCATGCAGTCGTGTGGGAAAGTCGCTTCTCTTAAGTTAAAGGGGAGCCCTTTTCCACCCTATTTTTCGTTACATAGAACCACTATTGGCCTCAAAATAGTTCGAAAACCGTCTCAAATCGGTCTTCCCCTCGCAACGACCGGTCCAGTCCGACCGGCACCTAGAGAGCTGAAATCATGTCAAATTACCCCACATTAACCGAAATGGGTGTGCAATCCGTGGAGGATATCGTTAAGTATAGCCTTCGCCAGGAGGGCGAAAGCGACATCCTGAAGATCTATTTCCGGCGTGAAAAAGGCTCATTACTGCCTAAAAGTAAAAAGTTTCAATTTGGCCGGTCGCACAAAACCGTTCGGGTCGATAGCAGCCAGGACAAGTATCACGAGATCACCGAGATGTCGGCTTTTTTGATGAGGGCCGTCGATGAACTACACGAATTGGTGAAGCATGAGCACGAGGTACAGGACATTAAAACCAAGTTACGCGATGACATCGATCACCTGGAGAAAGTGATGATGAGCAAACTCATCGAGATTCGCCGAGATATCGAAAGGATCAAATAACCCTATCTGGCAGCCTGTCGGGGTTGTAACCAAACCTAAACACGAGCAATCAGTTTTCTGAGCCGGGCTAACTGGTGTGGTTGGCCCACATCTACCGGAGCATACAGCAAAGGGATCAGCAACCGCTCTATCGGTACTAACCGCGCAGCGAGATCGGGTCGCTGCAGGCACAACCGGTGCAGGTAGTCAGCGGGGGTCTCTGCTGGCATCAGCACCAATCCTCGCCGGGCCATTTTTCGGCACAGCCGGTCATAGCAGCGCAATCGAGGATCCATCCGCCTGCGGTTGCGTCCGCGTCCGAGCAACCACAGCGCCAGAACGGCCATCACCAGGCCGAGCGCGGCCAGCAACATCAGCCCCAGCAAACGCAGATCGACCCGGTCAAAGAATCGCGCCAAGAGTTGCCGCTGCGCCTGTGCATCGTAGCCGAGCACCAGTCGCTGCCAAGCATAATTAGCATAGTCCCAACTCATCCGTAGCTGACTCACCCAGGCCAGATGGCGATAACGCAGCGGCGAAAACAGGCTACTTTCGAGGAAGCTGCCTTCAGCTTCCAGCGCCTGTTCGATCCCCAGCTCTACCCGCTCCGGGGCAACATAAGCAGTCGGGTCCGCTCGTATCCAGCCCCTGCCCGGCAACCACACCTCCGCCCAGGCATGGGCGTCGAATTGATGCACCAGCAGATGCCCTCCCAGCGGGTTAACCTCGCCGCCCTGATAGCCCGCGACAATTCTCGCGGGTAACCCGGCCGCACGCATTAAGAATACAAAAGTACCTGCATAGTGGCTGCAAAATCCGCTGCGACTCACAAACAGGAATTGATCGATACGATCACCGCGGAGCAGCGGCGGGCGCAGGGTGTAACGAAACGGTTGCTCACGAAACAGATTGAGCACACGCTCCATATAGGCTGTATCCGAGACCGATTCCGCCCTCAGCTGCGAGGCAAACTGGCGGCTGCGAGGATCCCCTTGCGCTGGCAGCTGCAGGTTAAATTGCCGCAACCACGGCGGCAGCCCCTGCGCATCCAGCGCGGCTCCGGGCACCGATTCCACCTGATAACTGAACGGTTGCGCAATCGAACTGCGACTGAGCAGACGATGGTCGCGACTAAGGCCCACGCCTGACGTCTCACTGCGCGCCCAGGCCAACCCAAACAGCCAGCGCTGATCGGTCGGCTGCATCATCACCTGATACCGATAGCGCGGCAGCTCAGGAGCTATTTTGGGCTGCCAGGACGCTGCAAGCGGCCCCCATTGCACCAGCGGTTTTGTGTCCATATCGACCCCACCGCGACTCCAAGTCTTACCATCATAATGACTCAGCACCAGCGCCCGCCAATAGCGTTCTGCGGGAGGGGGCAGCACCGTTCCCGGCTCAAACTCGACCCTAAACGCTAACGCTGCAGACCGGCTGAGTTGGGCAATATCGCCAGGGGTAATCTGTTCACTCAAACCCGTTTTAGCGCCGGTGCCCCCTAGGTCAAAAGCCCAGATCGGGCCGATTCTCGGCACCAGCACAAACAGCACCAGCATCACCGGCAGGCAGTGCCCCAGTATGCGCAGACTCGCCAGCAGAGTCCGCCGTGGACGGGTATGCAACGGCGATTGAGTCAATCCCAGTAACGCCGCGGTGATCAGGATGCATACGAGTGCCATATAAACGGTAACCAGCATCGATTGATCAAAAAAGAACGCCACCGCCGCCACAAAATAACCCAGAATCACGACGATAAAGGCATCGCGCAGATTCTGGGTCTCCATTAATTTGAAGCAAAACCCTAGAATCAGCAACGCCGACCCGGCTTCGGGTCCAGCCAGAGTGCCGTAGTGTGCATATACCGCGCCCCCCCCCGAAAACACCAGTAACGCCCGAATCAATCCGCCGGGCGGCGCCCAACGCCCACGGTAGAGCATCACCCGCCAGCAACCACACAACAGACACACCAGGGTTACCCAAAGCGGCAGCCGGGCGACATGGGGTGCGATGGCACAAAACATCGCAGCCAACAGCCAGAGCAGACCATTGCGAGGGATCTGAAACTGAGGCGTGGTAGTCATCGCGACAGCTCCGCTGCAGGGGATGCTTTAGCCGGATCAGGGATGGGCGTGGCCTGCGCCTGTGCACCCAGACCATACAGGGCCAACGCTTTCAAACAGCGCTGGCGATGGCTGTTACCCCGATCGGGCTGAAACTCGACCCCGGGGATGCGAAAACCAAACCGGAGCTGCTGCTGATCGAGCTTCACAACCCAATGACAGAGATAACTCAAACGTTCCTCCTGAGCCAAACCGCTGTATGCCTCCCACTCCAGCCAGCGCTCCTCGGCACTGTAGCTGGCAAAACTCTTGCTGTACAAGCGGCCTTCGCGGGCATAACTTTTCCAGGCGATGCGGCGCGGGCTATCACCCGCCTGATAACGGCGCAGGCCATCAAAGTCATCACTACCCTGCTGGGCCAAGCGCTCGCCGCGCGCCCCCCCCTTCGCATCACGCAACGGATAGCTGTTCTCAACGGGCTTGGGGTAGACCAGGCACTGGCTGTCCAACTCGACCCAACTCCAGGCACGCAACAACCCCAGCGGATAGCAGCTCTCCACGCGTAACCGCGGCGGACGACACAGCCCGCGTCGGGACACCGGCAACATCAGGGTGATATCGCAGCTGCTACGATCCACCAGATCATGGCTCTGTGGCGCCCCCCCCGGCCAGCGGAGCTGGATCGACTCATGCTCACGACCGCCGCTGCGCAAACGAAGCCCAAAAGCAGCCTCCTGTCCGGCAAACGCAGGCTGGGTTCGTCCCGCTTCCAGCGTTAATCCAGCCAGATTAATGAAAGTATGCAGGATGGCGACCAGAAACAGGCTTACTAGCAGCAACGCGATTAAAATAATCAAGCTGTTAGCGTAATTTAACCCCCCAACGAACAGCACCACGGCCATCAACAAAAAATACAGACCGTTGCGGGTAGGGAGAATAAAGATGCGGCGCTGATTGAGGGTCGCAGAGCGGCTGCGGGGAAGGCGATTGCTCAGCCAGGCATCAGACCACTGGCGCCATTTCTGCTTCAGCCTGTGCCCGGATAACATGCTGAATAAAAAACCGCCGCGACCGCTTAGCATCGTTGTTACCCCACCACCTCGACCGCATCGACCAACAACCGCGCCAGGCTGGTCCCCCTGTGCCCGGTAGTATCCCGCTCGCCACGCAGGCGGTGTTCAGCAACGGGCGCCAACACCTGCTGCACATCTTCAGGGGTGACGTAATTGCGCCCTTCCAGAAGCGCCCACGCACGCGCACACTGAACCAGCGCCAGCGCCCCGCGCGGCGACAGGCCGACCTCGAATTCGTTACTTTGACGGCTAAAATTAACCAAGCGCTGGACATAGTCCAGCAAGGGTTCGGACAGATGAACCTGATCGACTTTGCGTTGCAAGCTCTGCAACTGAACCAACGGCAGCTTACATTCAAGCTGCAACAGTCGCTGACGCGGATTCTGCCCGCTAAGCAGCTGGCGCTCAGCCTTGTTATCGGGGTAACCCAACTCGATCCGCATCAAAAAACGGTCAAGCTGAGATTCAGGCAGAGCAAAGGTACCCATCTGGCTGAAGGGATTCTGGGTAGCGATAACAAAAAATGGTTGCGGCAGCGGCAGGGTTTCACCGTCTATCGACACCTGCCGTTCTTCCATCGCCTCCAGCAGCGCGCTCTGGGCTTTAGGCGTGGCCCGGTTGATCTCATCGGCCAATAACAACGGGGTAAATATCGGCCCAGGCTGGAATTCAAAACGCTGGGCCTGGGCATTGAATATGGATGCCCCGATGATATCGGCTGGCAGCAGGTCACTGGTGAACTGAACTCGGCTACACGCGATACCTAAGACGCGCGCCAAAGTCTGCGCCAGAGTGGTTTTACCCATACCCGGCAGGTCTTCGATCAGCAGATGCCCTCGGGCAAGCAGGCAGGCCAGCGCCAACCGAAGCTGGTGCGTCTTACCCAAAACCACCGTTTCCATCTCAGCCAGCGCACTTTTAAGCGCCTGTTGATCCGCACTATCAAAATTGGGTTTGAGTCTATTCAGCGTCATGCATTCTCTCAATGATAGGTAATATGCGGGTGTGGGGATTCAAATCCCTTAAATCAACACGAAGTCGATTCAAATAAGACGCCTGCAGGTTCATGGCTGTCCAGTCTGTTTAGCACAATGGATCAGGTGTCGATATAAAACCTGCTCAAGCCCTCCTAGTTTACGCAACCCCTGAGCAACCGCCTGTGCGGTTTGCGGCGTTTCCAGCAACGGATCCTCTTTGAGCATAGACAGGTATTTACGCACCTGAATCAACTATCAGTAAAGCTCCTTCAACATCACCCTAACCACTTCGACGACCACTTTGATAGCCCCACTCTGAGCACTATCCTCTTCACTCGTAGCATCGCATGCAGATGCCGCAGCTTTTGCCTGGGACAGCCACGAACTGCAATTTTTTTGGGTAATATCAATGAAACGTCAAATTGTTTAGTCGCAGCCTCAGTCTCTTTGCGGTACTGATCGTACCATCAATAGTTGACAGAACAGACATCTCAAGCGGTCTCGTCATGGCCACAATCGCCTCACCACGATGAATGCCGATATCAACCCGAAAAGATGACAGCAACGCAGAACCGGGCGTTAATTGATTTACCAAACTTGCAGCAGGCCATGGACCGCTTGACCTGAAGCCGTCATCCTGCGCAATCAAGATAACGGTATAAGAAAAACTTTTTGATCTCTAAATGACAGCGCCATCGATTAGGCTACAATACGTTTTTTACGCGCTTAAACCGAATGGATATCCTGCCAACACGCGGTTGGCCATACCTGATCAGGAAAGACTATGTCTGAAGAACTCGACCGTTATCTGGAAATTTTGGTTGATCGCGATGGTGCAGATCTATTCCTGTCGACGAACGCAAAGCCTAGCGCGAAAATTCACGGAAAACTGGTGGCTATCGCCGACAAGGTCATGGCGCGCGGTCAGATCAAAGAGATCGCTTACGCCATCATGGACGAAGATCAGATTCGCGATTTCGAAAAGCGCCCAGAGATGAACCTGGCGCTGTCAAAGCCCGGCCTGGGTCGGTTCCGGGTAAACATCTTCCGTCAGCGGCACGAATATTCGATGGTGATCCGCTCCATATCGACCGATATTCCCGATTTAAAAAAACTGGGTCTGCCCGACATTCTGTCTAAGCTAATCATGGAGAAAAACGGCCTGATTCTGTTTGTGGGTGGAACCGGCTCGGGTAAATCGACCTCACTGGCGTCCTTGATCGACCACCGCAACAGCAATAGCGCCGGTCACATCATCACTATCGAAGATCCGGTGGAGTTCGTGCATAGACACAAGATGTCGATTGTCAATCAGCGCGAAATCGGTGTTGACACCCTCTCCTACCGAGATGCATTAGAGAATACCCTGCGTCAGGCACCGGACGTCATTTTGATCGGCGAGATTCGTAGCGCCGAAACCATGGAGCACGCACTGGCCTTTGCCGAAACCGGCCACCTATGCCTGTCGACCCTGCACGCCAACAATGCCAACCAAGCACTAGGTCGGATCATCAACTTCTTTCCAGAGGAGCGTCACAAACAGCTATTTCTGGATATTTCCTTGAACATGAAAGGAATTATATCGCAACGCCTGATGCCGACTGTTGATGGTAAGCGTGCGGCAGCAATCGAAGTCTTGCTGGGCTCACCGCGGATTGCGGAACTGATCAAAAAGGGCGAAATAGACTCTATTAAGGAGGTGATGGAGAAGTCGGCAGCGTCAGGGATGCAAACCTTCGATTTCGCCCTGTTCAACCTCTGGAAAGCGGGCCGAATCAGCGCCGAAGAGGCGCTCAAAAACGCTGATTCTAAGACCAATCTGGCGTTACGGATGCGGTTGCTCACTAAAACCAAACCCGCGCCTAGTGCCGATCCCAAGCCAGGCAGCGCACAAACTGACACAGGCCCCAAAGAATCGGCCAAAGCCAGTATCGAAGACGCACCTGCAACAACATTTTCGCTGGAACTTGAGCCCGACCAGGAAGAAGTGGAAGAACAGGACCCCCAAGCCGAAGCGGGCAATTCAAATCAGAGCCAGTTCTTTAGAAAAAAACCCATCTCCGCGACATGATGATGCCCTCTAGCACGCTATTGAAGGCGTTAGCGAACGCCGCTAAGACCAGCCAATAACGACCGAAAAACGCAGTTTATGTATAATAAACAGGCATTTAGAGGTCGTTATTAACGACGAATCGGCAACGCAGGTAGACTTCCAAGAACTTGCTAGCAGTCTGTCGGACTTGACCGATCGTAGCGAGGGTAAGACCGATTTGAGGCAGTTTTCGAACTCTTTTGAGGCTAATAGTGGTTCTATTAAACGAAAAAGAGGGTGAGAAATGGCCAAAGTCGGCTTTCCCGCAGTAGATCAGTGTTAAGTCCGACAGGCTGCTAGGAGCCATCTTAACCGCTGACTGATATGCAACAGACACACAGGGATGAAATAAGCTAGACTAAAATAGTTAACTATACGGAGCGTCATTGTCACTATGAAAGATAGAAACACTTGGCTTCTTGAAATTGATGACCTACCTTTTTCAATGCGCAAATGGCAGCAAAACGTCGACCTGATCGCAACCTTATTTCATGCCCCCTCTGTGTGCCTGCTTCAGACCACCGGCCAGGGATCTCAGATTATTAGCACCAATACAAACCCGCAATCCCTTTACCCGAACGGCAGCATTATCCCCCGCGATGCAGAATTGTTCGGTCATGTGATCGCGGAACTCAAGCGCGAACTCTATGTACCCGACGCCCGCGATGACATCCGCTGGGCGAACCACCCAGAGGTGACTCAAGCAGGCTTCATCTCCTATCTGGGGACCCCTATTTATTGGCCTAGTGGCCTGATGTTTGGCTCGCTGTGCGTACAGGATTCCACCCCCACCAGCTACCGCCCCGAGTTTTTTCAACTACTCCAGACGTTTCGGGCTCTGATCGAAGCCGATCTTAATTTAATGGTGCAGGATCAACTCCTTAATGAGCTCAGACTGACAGACGAATTGACCGGAATCTACAACCGCCAGGGGTTTAAAACGCTGGCCGAGTACAAACTCAGTGTCGCCAAACGTTACGGGCATACCTATGCATTGATCTACTTCGATCTAGACAACCTGCAGACCATCAACGAGCAACTCGGTCAGGAGATCGGGGACCAGGCGCTACGCTCGATGGCGAGGGCACTCAGCAGTGAATTAAGGGATTCCGACATAGCCGCCAGAATCGGTAGCGACGAATTTGCAGCACTGGTTTTTATCCGCCAGCAAGAGGATATGGAAAACCTGGCTATACGGATTCAGCGCAAGCTGAACCTACTCAAAGAACAGCGCGATAGCATGCCACCCTTGACGATCAGCGTTGGAGCCAAATGCTATCAGGCGGATACCAACACCTGCGTCGATAAGATGCTCGATGAGGTCGACCGAATGGTTTACAACATCAAACAACAGAAACGTTTCGCCAACAACCCAGACTATAGCTCACATCATTGATTAATGAGGTGACTGCACAACGGTCCCACTAAACGCTTTTGAACCGGCAGGATGCCCCGAAACTCACAGGGAGTGTAGATGAAAAATTTGATGTTCATAAGCGGCCTTTGTCTGCTACTAAACGCCCCGTCCGGCCACAGTGCCGAGCAGGATGCGGCACTCAAGCATTGCCAGACAATCAAAGATAACATCCAGCGCTATACCGATAAACGCAGGCAAGGAGGCAACGCTGCCAAAATGCAAAACTGGCGTAAGAAAAGAAACCATTACAGTACCTTATATTTTAAATACGACTGCAAAAGATACGCTACCGCATTAAAATAGCGACTGATAGTCAGAAAAAACATTGCCCCGACAGTGACGGGCAAGCCGCTTGGCTGTTGATGATCAGGCGGATCTGAGCCTCAACAACAGACTTCGTGATTACCCATGATCTTCAGCCATCACAGCGCCAAGTCATGGGCATACGAGCTTGAGAGAATAGAGCGCGTGCATCATGGCTGAGCTTTGTGGGTAATCAGGACAGACTTTAGCGCGGACTAGGAATCAACGATCTCTTCCTCGCAGCCCTCTGAGCAGGGGCTCAAAGCTGCTCAGCTCCAGATCGGTCTGATCGGGCCAGGTTTGTGAGCGCTGCGGATTAACGTGCACAGTACTGACCCCGGCGGCACGACCCGCCTGAAGATCGTAAAGGTAATCCCCAACCATCACGCAGGCTTCACGCCCACATCGCCACTGCTGGATTAAACGCTCAATCCCTGCGGGTGAGGGTTTTGGCTCGGCGCATTCGCAGGCGATAATCTGATCAGCAGGAAAACAGTGCTGTAGATTGAGCCGCTGCAGGACAATATCGACACAATCGCGCCGATTGCGGGTCAGGATCGCCAGCTTATAGCCTCGATCCCGCAGCGCCAAAATCAGCTCTTCCGCCAGCGGCATCGGCTCGGCACGCAGGGCGACCTCAACTTCAATCTCCATTAAACGTGCATTCAGGACCGAGCGTAAGGGCTCGGGCTGCTGCTGCAGGTGCTCCAGGATGCCGATTCCGGGCGGTACGCCTAATACTCGGCGCATTACCGCAAAATCATGCAGGGGGCGGGTCAGGGTGCCGTCCAGATCGAAGATCCAGAATCGTTTTGACAGTAAATCAGAGACCGAAAACGAGACAGGGGAGGTAGTCAACGAAGCTGCTCGAGTTTCAGCAGCCAGGCGTCTATTTCAGGAGGCAGGTACAACTGCTCCAACAGCTCGGATGCCCAGGGCACATCAGCGGCGAGCTGGCGGCACATCCACACCGCCAACACCTGGACCGCCGGAACCTCATGCCAGACTTTATTAGACAGGAAATACCAATAGTTGGGATCACGCCGCTTGGGGTACTCGAGCTGTTCAATACAGCGCTCGCAGAGAAATGTGCAGTGCTCATAATCGGGTTCTGCGGGCACCGGAGGCACTTCGTGAATAATCAACTTAACCCCGCTGGTTTCGCACAGCTCACAACAAGCCCCTGAACGACGCGTCAGGTCTTTGCCAAACTTGCTCAGCCCCTGACTGCGTAACTGATGATCATGTAATCCTTTAGCCACAACCTGCTCCAGACAACCGCCCAGCATCCTCGCGTGGACGGAGTCAAAAATCATTAACGTCTGTTTTCAAACCAGATTCAGAGTAGCTTGGCACGGCTGGATGCGCCAACCCCCTAAGCGCGCTTAGGCCTCAAGTATGACAGGGGATCCAAACCCAAGACAACCTTCTAAGCCATTGATATTGACTTAGATTCCCATACCACCTGAACATTAAATTTGAATCTCATTTTATTAAAAAAAGTTGAATTACTTTCACTCTGCACATTGCCATCTATGAATCCATGACTACGCTTAATCTATCACATACGGTTTAGCCTTGATTATAACCACTTATTCTTAATACGGAATAATAAGGACGCATCATGATTGCATCAGAAGCACTTCGACCTGATCAGATTGAGCTGCACGATCAGATGGCAATGTATCAACCCGACGCGACGCGGCCAAAGACCGCCAGGAACAAGCCCCGTCCCGATACCCTGGATGCGACCCAGATCTATTTGAATGAGATCGGCGCTGCTAAATTATTAACCGCCGCGGAGGAAGTTGATCTTAGCCGCCGTTTCCAACGGGGAGATATGAAGGCAAAGAAGCGGATGATAGAAAGCAACCTGCGTCTGGTTGTTAAGCTAGCACGCCGCTATCTGCACCGAGGCCTATCCCTGCTGGATCTGATCGAGGAGGGTAATCTGGGCCTGATCAGGGCGGTGGAAAAATTTGATCCGGAACTGGGGTTTCGCTTTTCAACTTATGCGACCTGGTGGATTCGGCAGAATATCGAGCGCGGCATCATGAATCAGGCTCGCACCATCCGACTTCCGGTCCATGTAATCAAAGAGCTCAACAGCTGTCTTAAAGCAGAGCGGCAACTGACCCAGATTCTGGTACAGGACCCCTCCTTTGAGGATATCGCCGAATGGAGCCACAAACCGGTCGCTAAAGTCAAAACGGTGATGGCCTTCAAACACACCACGACCTCTATCGACCTTCTTACCGGCGCTGATAAGAGCACCTCGCTGCAAGAGTTCCTGGCCGACCCAGCCACAGAGGACCCAGCGCTTTGGATGCAAAAAACCAACCTGACAGGCCGCCTGAGCGACTGGCTAACCCAGCTGCCTAAAAAGCACCGCGAGATACTGCAGCGCCGTTTTGGACTCGATGGTTATGAGATGGAGACACTAGAACACGTAGGTGCCGAGGTCGGATTGACCCGTGAGCGCGTGCGCCAAATTCAAGTAGAAGCCTTAAGCCTCCTCAGAACGATCATCGAAGCCAATGGCTTGACCCGCTCTGATGTCGGTTACGATTAGCCTTAGGGTCCTGCCGGACTTGTCCTTTGTAGCGAGGGGAGGACCGATTCGAGACAGTCTTTAATCTCTTTTGTGGGGAATAGGGATTCTATTTAGTGCCTGCGAGAAAAAGCAGTTTTTTCTCGCAGGCACCACAATATTCAGCCAATCAGCGGATAAAATCACGCCTGCGCTGAGAACCCTAGGCTGATACTCGTCACACCGCTCGGTATGGCGCATTTTCTCTTCATTTTTGTTTCCTATAGGGGCCGTCACTGATGCCAATAGCCCCATAACTGCTCACGAGCAACCAGGACTTCGGTTTCACCGCTGGCGCTAATCTTGAGCTGAATAGCCCCCTGCGTAGCGGTATTAAACGACTCGACCTGCCGCTCCAGAAGACGCGCGACCACCTCCGGATGGGGGTGGCCAAAGCGATTGCGCCAACCGCTGCTTATCAACACCCGCTGCGGACTCACCCGATCCAAAAACGCCTCTGTAGTCGAGCTTCGGCTTCCATGGTGCGAGGCAACCAGTGTGGCTGCCTGCAGCGCATCAGCATAGCGCTCGACCAGTAATTGCTCGACCTCAGCTTCGATATCACCGGTCAACAGCACCCGGTGCCGGCCGTTATCGATCTGCAGTACGCAGGAGCGGTTATTCTCACTCAGCCCTTGCACATCGTCAGGGTGCAGAATCCGAAACACCACTCCATCCCAGCTCCACTCCTGCCCTGCCCGACAAAGCCCCTGGGCATCTATTTTGTCGCTACCGGTAAACGTTTGCTCGATCTGCAGCTCAGATTCTAATACGGCCTGACCACCGGAATGATCGCTATCAGCATGACTGATCAAGAGCCGGTCAAGCTGTCGAACCCCCTGGCTATTCAGATAGGGTACTATCGCGGCTTCAGCCGCATTGAAGCCGCTGCGAAAACGCGGCCCCGCATCATAAATCAGACGGTGCTGCTGAGTTTGAACCAGTACCGCCAACCCCTGACCGACATCGAGCAGAGTAAGGTTAAAGGCACCCTCTTCAGGGCTATTAGGTTGCGGCAACAGCAACGGCAACCAGAGAATCAATCCGATCCAACGCCCCGCAACAGCGCGAGGCAACAGCAACAACATCGCTCCGAACAGCGCCAACAGTACCGCCCACAGGGGTGCCGGACCGATCGTGGGTATCGGTGCTAACAGGTATTGAACCCAGGTTAGCGCCTGCCACCCCCAATCCAGCAATTGCGCCAGCCCTAACAGCACCCCAGCCCCCACTGTCGGCCAGATGCTCAGCAGCAGCATCGCCACTAAGGCTGCGGGTACGAGCAAAGTGACCAGCGGAATCGCAATGAAATTGATCACGGGAGACAACGGCGGCCATTGCTGAAACAGGAACAACAACCAGGGGGTGAGACCGATCGCAATGGCGATCTGGGCCCACAATAACTGCCGGATAAAACCTACTTTGCCAAGATGGCCGGAGAACGCGTAGATCAGGGCCGCGCAGGCCGCAAATGACAGCCAGAACCCCGGCAACCGTACAGCTAAGGGCTCGATCAACAGCACGGCGGTAGCGGCCAGCCATAGTCTCTGACCCGGTGTCATGGCCCTGAAGCCGATCAGGCTGAGCATGACCGCACAGACCATCACCCAGGCGCGTTGACTGGGAACCCCCCATCCCGACAGCAGCGCATAGGCTCCAGAGCCCAGGATGGCGCTGAGGGCTGCCGCAGTTATGCGGTGGCGGTAGCGCCACTGCGGCCGTAATCTGCAGACCCCATAAACCAGACCAAAGCAGAGACTGGCCAACATGCCGATATGAAGCCCGCTGATAACGAACAGATGGGCCGTACCGGTGTCTCGCAGGGTTTTCCAGGTAGCCTCATCTAAACCACGCTTGTCCCCCACCAGCAGCGCAGCCAGTAGCGCTTGAATTTGCGAAGGTAGTTGTTGCTGCCGTAACAGTTCAATTTTTTCAGCACGCCAGCGATCAACCCGACCCGAGATACGCGCATCGTCCAACCTCTGCGGCGGAGTATCAAGGCGGCCCGCACGCACATAACCGCTGGCATCGATGCCGTTACTAAACAGATACAACGGATAGTCAAAACCGCCCGGATTTACGAACCCATGGGGGCGTTTGAGGCGTACCTGTAGCTGCCAGCGCTGAGCAGGTTCAGGAGCCGCTACGCATCGATACCAGGTTAACCTGACTTTTCGGGGAGTCCATCGTGGCTGCTCTAAAGAGGCCGGGTATATTAATTGGTCCACTGCCAGATCGAAGCGACATCGGTCTCCCCGCTGCTCTGACAAGCCCACTACTGTACCCACGGCGACCAGATCAACACCCTGGCCATGCTCTGGCAATTGATGAAACAGCAGCCAATACCCCGATGCCAGCCCCCATGCCGCCCCCAGAACGATAGGCAGCAGTGGACGCAGGGGACTGATGACGCAGATAAAAAGCACGAGAATTGGCAAGACCAACAGCCATATCGGTGCGGGCAGACTCGGCCAAAAAGAAATACTGGCCAATGCCAGACAAAACCGGATCATCCTTGAACTCCAGTTGGCTTAGATCGTGATAGAAGGCATAATCAAACAGCAGTTTAGCTTATCAGCAGTTTAGCTTATCACCCGGATGCTGGATCTCCCCTTTACATGCCGCGCAGATTTATTAAGCGATACCTACCCAATGAAGCCACGATCAAGGCACACCCAAGCCTGAGTCGTTTAGGCAGCGCGCTGCATAACCCCAACCTCTGGCACCTCAACAGGAACTCGGTCGCGCTGGCGTTTCTGGTCGGTATTTTCTGCGCTTTTTTGCCCATTCCGATGCAGATGCTGGTCGCAGCAGGCCTGGCAATATTGATCCACAGCAACCTACCCATATCCGTAGGCCTGGTTTGGATCACCAATCCGCTGACTATGCCGCCGATTTTTTACTTTGCTCACCTGGTGGGTTCCTGGCTGCTTGGCGATACCACCAATAACCTGGAGTTCACCCTGACGATCGAATGGATCACCCACGAACTGTCGTCTATCTGGTGGCCATTGTTACTTGGCTCGTTGGTTTGCGGGGTGTTTTTTTCTGTACTCGGTTACTTTACGGTACGTTGGATGTGGGCTTGGCACGTCGGCAAAAACTGGCGTCTGCGTAAACATAATCGACTGCGCAAAAAAAAACCCAAAGAGTAGCCACAAGACTCAGACTATCTAGCCTCTAGTTGTAAGGGACGCCCTGGAGCTGTTTCTATTGGGCTTGGAG
Organism: Motiliproteus sp.; assembly: GCA_036964625.1. Classification (GTDB taxonomy): domain Bacteria; phylum Pseudomonadota; class Gammaproteobacteria; order Pseudomonadales; family Balneatricaceae; genus Motiliproteus. The sequence goes on along the minus strand of JBALTG010000021.1, from coordinate 28,373 downwards.
ATCAGTTACAACTCGCCGTCGATCCAGCGCACATCTATATCAGAGGCACGCGAAATCAGGGTAGGCGTAGCGTCGCTATCAGCACGGATGCAACTGACCGCCGTCCAGTCTCAACACCCGATCCATCTGCGCTGCCAGTTCGGCATCGTGGGTGACCACAACAAATGCAATATTGAACGAGCGATTCAACTCCAGCATCAGGGTCTGAATCTCTTCGGCGGTGTTACGATCAAGGTTGCCCGTGGGTTCATCCATCAGCACCGTTGCCGGTTCGCCAACCAGCGCCCGTGCAATCGCCACCCGCTGGCGTTCGCCGCCGCTGAGTTGCGACGGCTTGTGCTGTAACCGGGCGCCCAGCCCGACCCGTTCAAGGATCGAGCGAGCACGCTGCTGCACCTGATCCAGCGGGGTGTTGTTGATCAGTAGCGGCATGGCGACGTTTTCCAACGCGCTAAACTCAGCCAGCAGATGATGGAACTGGTAAACGAACCCCAACGCCTGATTACGCAAGGCGGCGCGCTTGTTTTCATTAAGGCCGGTTAACGATTGCTGCAGCATCTGGACCTCACCCTCGCAGGGATCATCCAGGCCGCTGAGGATATTCAACAGCGTGCTCTTGCCGGAACCTGAGCTGCCGATAATGGCTACCCGCTCGCCAGGCTGAACCTCAAACTGGAGCTTATCCAGGACCACCAACTGGGTATCGGCTTCGCGATAAAACTTGCTGATACCACGACAGCTCAGCACCGCCTGACTCTCTGAGTTACTCATAACGCAACGCCTCCGCAGGCTTGGTTTGCGCCGCGCGATAGGCCGGGTAGATAGTCGCCAGCAGACTGATCGCCAACGAACTGGAACAGATAATGATCACATCATCCCAGCGCAACTCAGAGGGGAGATAACTGATGAAGTACACCTCGGCACTGAGAATCTGGAAATTAAACAGCTGTTCAACCCAGGCGATAAGATCGGTCACGGTCAACGATAACAGGATACCCAGCCCCGTACCGACCAAGGTACCAAAGCTACCGATCACCCCGCCCTGAATAATAAAGATACGCATGATGGTGGCAGAGGAAACCCCCATGGTGCGTAAAATAGCGATATCCGAACGCTTGTCGGTCACCACCATGATCAGGGTTGAGACAATATTGAACGCCGCCACCGCGATGATAATGAACAGCAACAGACCGATCATCTTCTTCTCCAGCTGAATCGCCTGAAACAGATTACCGTGGGTACGGGTCCAATCGCTGGCACGCAGACGGCCACCCTCAACAGCCGCGATCCGACGGACCTCGGCTGGCGCATCAAACAGGTTGTCCAGTTTAAGCCGAACCCCTTCAATCGCACCGGAGCTCATCCGTTTGAGCTTGGCCGCATCCTGAAGGTGTATATAAGCCATAGACGCGTCCAGCTCAGCGCCGACCTTGAACACCCCCACAACCGTAAAGCGCTTCAACCGTGGGAAAACCCCAGCGACCGATATCGAGGCTTCAGGCAGCACCAGAGTAACCTTGTCACCCACTTGCGCGCCCAGTATCCGTGACAAAATATCGCCCAGTACTATCCCAAACTCGCCCGCTTGCAGCGCAGTGATATCACCCTGCTGCATATGCTGGCCAATAATCGAGACCTTTTGCTCATAGTCAGGATCGATACCGTACACCAGGGTACCCTGCACCTGGCCACGATTAGTCAGCATCCCCTGTGCCTCGATGTAAGGTGCGGCCCCCTCCACCTTGGGATGTTTGCTGATTCGCGCAATCAGGGCCTGCCAGTCGGTGAGATCCTGCTGGTAACCCGACAGCGTGGCGTGCGGTACCATCCCGAGGATGCGCTGACGCAGTTCGCGGTCAAAGCCGTTCATCACCGACAGCACCAGGATCAACACTGCGACCCCCAGCGTTAACCCGAGTGTTGAAACCAGAGAGATGAAGGAGATAAAGTTATTGCGGCGCTTAGCGCCGGTATAACGCCAGCCGATATATAATGAGAGAGGTCTAAACATGGGCCGCATTAAACCATAACCGCCCCAGCCGACCTAGCCCGGCACCGCTCATCGGGTGAATTTTCTGTTATATTGCAGAGGTGCTTAAACATACACCGCAATTACGGCCCTTTTAAACCCTATGCCCAACACCTCCGATAGCGATAACCGCCTGAGCTTTCGAATCAAAGACCAGGCACTGATTGAGCTTGTACCTCTAGCAGAAGACGCAGCAACGGTTTCTCTCGATAGCGTTTTCTCCCCTTGCGCACCGTTTAAACTGCTGGCAGATCTGCAACAACTGGACACAGCGCTGCAGCACCAGCTGTTTAAACTTGCCGAAACCAATACCCTGCTGGCCGGCGCGCTACAGCTGCTGAACCGAAAGCTCGAGCGCCTGGCGCTGCAAGTCGGCGCGGAGGATCCAACACAAGCCCTGCAACCGATCACCATTAGCGAAGGTGGTCTATCGCTACAGACCCTGCAGCCGCTTGCTGCGGGCAGCCTCTGCGCGATGCGGATTCGATTGCTCCCCGGTGGCTACGCGATCCAAACCCTTGCTCGTGTCAGCTACTGCCTTGTGAGCACAAAGGGCACAGAGAGCACAGATACAATCTACCTGGTTGGCCTGTATTTTGTTGCGCTGGATAAAACCGGGCGCGACCTAATCGCCCGCCATATCCTTGAACACCAGGCCCTCAGTCGGCGCATGCAACGCCAGCAGCTGGACGATGACAGCGCGCCATGACAACGCCGGTATATGCCCATGCCGAGTTAGTGCTACGTTTTGAGGCCATGGTCAAAGCGCTAGCCGCGCTTGCTGACCAGCTTCGCAACTCAACCCTGCCGCTGTGGGTGCCGCTAACCGAACCGGAACGGAGCGATAATATCGACCCTCGCCAAAAGGCGCTGGCGCTGTACTGCGACCTCTGGCACCAGGACCATGGCGATGGCCGCCGTACGCGCAGCTGCCACGGTTTGATCGCAGCCAGCCCCGAACTTCGCGGGGCAGCAGACCAAGCCAATCAGGCTAAGACTGATTTCCGCCAGCTTTTAGCCGACTTTAACACCGCACCGAAAACCGTACTCAAGCCCCTCAACCTGCGCCCGAATGCACTGCGTGACACGCTGGGATACAAGGGATTAGCTCGGCTGCATCTGAAACAGTGCTACCGCCTGATCCCGGTGATCGAACGGCATCCGCAGCGGGTCGGTCTGAACTGGTATACCAGCGGTCGCAGTATCAAACGGCTCAACGTCAGCCAGGCTCAGCAACTCTTGGTGAGCATGGGAACCGACAAAACCCACGTACAGCTGCAACTGGATAAACTCAACCGGCTTAACCCAGACTGCCCGCTAGCCCAGATCCAACCCCAGGCCCCGCTGATGCGAGCCAACCTGCGCTACCAGACCAGCCCACAACGACAGGCGATGAACCTGTCGCTGCCGCTGCTGTTTGGGTATGATCCCGAGCAACCCTTTCCTGAGCACAACACGCCGAGCCTGACGCCACAAGCGCAACGACAGCGCCAGATCCGCAGCGACAGCCGAATCGATCCCGAACCTTTTCTACCCAGTTTGAGAATTCACCTCTACCTATGACCTTCTACTTATGGTTTTAACTTATGAGTTTCAATTGATGAGTTTCTTTATATGAGACGGCACAACGACTCTGGCCCGCTAAAACCGCTTTACTATGTATTGCTCGCATTAGGCTGCGCCGCACTGGTCGGCTGGCTGTATCTGCTGCGCCACTGGCAAGTGATGGAATGGCTGGCGCAACTCGGACCCGAAACGCACACCGGCAGCATGAATCTGCTGGCGATTATGCTGTGGTTGCTCCCTGCGTTGCTGGTGTGGAAATACTACCTGCGCTGGCTCAATCGGCGTTTTGATATCCGCGGTCAGTTTGACCAGGAACGGCACGATGCCCAATATCAAAACGATGCAGACGACGCCTCGCACCAACCTGCAGCAAAAAAACAGGAGCACAAGCGCTGATGACCTCCCTGCCCATCGCCAGCCTCAATCCGACCTTTGCCCGACGCCTGCTTGTGGCACAACTGATCCACCATCAACCCCGCCCCTGTGTCCCTGAACTGATGCGCTTGACCGGCTGGCCAAGGCGCACCCTGCAAGACATCATCAAAGCGCTACCGGGACTGGGGCTGGAGGTGGAATTTGTGCAGGATGGCGTGCGCAACAATGCCGGTTATTACCAACTTAAAGACTGGGGCCCCTTTAATCCTGATTGGATTGAGCAGCATCGACTCGAGATTCTCAGTTCGCTTAACATAACTCTGGATTGATCACGGCAGCATGGCCGCCGTACATGGGTCCGACACGCTGCTGGACTGAAGCTTGAGTTTGCGCTTAGGCCGGTGACCAGGAGACTAACCGAGAATAGCGATCGTAGCGATCGTAGCGATCGTAGCGAGGATCGACTGCCGAGCAGGTCCGCCTGTTGACGGCCTGCCTCTCAGGGAGGGGCCGAATTACGGGTGACTAACAATGAAGACTCCTGCTGATAAAATCACAGTTTATTATGATGGTGCCTGCCCTCGCTGTGTCAGAGACCGTAACAATTATCAAAGAATGGCGGCTGACTCGTCTAACGAAGTGATCTGGTTTGATATTACCGGGCATGACAACGAACTCGAGCGACTCGGTATAAATCCACAAAAAGCGCTAACCGAACTCCACGTGAAAACTGGCGATGGCCAAATCATCTCTGAGTTGGATGCTTACATCGTGCTAATGGCGCGAGTTCCTTGGTTAAGACCGATAGCTTGGTTGATTGGTTTGCCTGTCATTCGCCCGCTGCTGGCACGTTGTTATCACTGGATGGTCTTGAAACGATTGAAACAAAGTGGACGCTGGCCGAAATAATTGCCGCGCCGCACTGGCGCACACCCCGCTGCAGCATCAGTTGCGTCAGTATTCCGTTCTTGCAGCGCAGCGACGCGTTTCAGCAAACACCCGCAGACAACCCCGCGCCCTCTTCTTAGAGGCGATACCGCTCAGAAAACCCTGATTGCCAGACTCTAAACGCCAGGCTCTAATTTCCAGGCTCTGGAGACCAGGGCTGAAGTCCCTGAACCCTGTCCGTGTTTGTCAGCGCAATTAAACGCTAAACTGACATTAATCAACACAGGAGAGATCTGATGATTCAATTAGGCGCTAAAATCCCACCGGTAAACATTACCCGCGTGACCGCAGACGGTACGCAGACGCTGCCCGCCGATCAGCTGTTCGCCGACAAGAAAGTCGTATTATTCGCTGTCCCCGGCGCTTTTACGCCGACCTGCTCAGCCACCCATCTGCCTGGATACGTCATGCTGGCGGATCAGATCCTCGCTCAGGGCGTGGATCTGATCGCCTGCGTATCTGTCAACGACGCGTTTGTGATGCGGGCCTGGGGCGAGTCAAAGGATGCGGCTGCGATCTGTATGCTGGCCGACGGCGGCGGCATATTTACTCGAGCCCTCGGCCTGGAGATGGACACGGGGGATTTCGGCGGGGTGCGTTCACAGCGCTACGTCATGGTGATTGATAACGGCAGCGTCAGCTTGCTCAATGTCGAACCACCGAAAACCTTCGACGTCAGCAAAGCCGAAAACCTGCTGGCCGCTCTAGCCGCCCGATAATTGACAACGAGGATGCCATGAACTCCCGACTAAAGCCGCAAGGGCTAACGGCCCTGACGTTCGACAACCGTTTTCTACGCGAACTGCCGGTCGACCCGATCAGCACCAACCGCCCCCGGCAAGTCATGGGCGCCTGCGCCTCACGGGTGCAGCCCGTTCAGATCTGTCAGCCACAGCTGGTGGCCTACGCACACGAGGTGGCCACCCTGCTCGACCTGTCCGCAGAGGAGTGCCTATCGGAAACCTTCGCCCAGGTGTTTACCGGTAACCGCCAACTGCCGGGCATGGACCCCTATGCCACCTGTTATGGCGGCCACCAGTTCGGTAACTGGGCCGGACAGCTCGGTGACGGTCGCGCCATCAACCTGGGCGAGGCGATCAACAGCCAGGGACAGCGGCTGGCGCTACAGCTGAAGGGAGCAGGACCTACCCCCTATTCAAGGTCTGCTGACGGTCTGGCGGTGTTGCGCTCATCGGTGCGCGAGTTTCTCTGCAGTGAAGCGATGCACCATCTCGGAGTCCCCACCACCCGCGCCCTAAGCTTGAGCCTGACCGGCGAGCAGGTGTGGCGGGATATGTTCTACGACGGCCGGGGTAAGCAGGAGCCGGGAGCCGTGGTGTGTCGGGTCGCCCCCTCCTTCACCCGCTTCGGCAACTTCCAGCTGTTCGCATCCCGGGGTGACAAGGCGCTACTCAAGCAGCTGGCCGACTATTGCATCCGTACCGACTTCCCCCACCTGGGCGAACCTTGTCCTGCGGTCTACCGGCAGTGGTTCGAAGAGATCTGCCGCACCACGGCGGAGATGGTCCTGCACTGGATGCGGGTGGGGTTTGTGCATGGCGTCATGAACACCGACAACATGTCGATCCTGGGATTGACCATCGATTACGGCCCCTACGGCTGGCTGGAAGACTACGACCCCAACTGGACCCCCAACACCACCGATGCGGCCGGGCGTCGTTACCGCTACGGTCAGCAACCCGAGGTCGCTCTGTGGAACCTGGTGCAGCTGGCAAACGCCCTCTATCCGCTGATCGATGAGGCAGCCCCTCTGGAGCACGCCCTGGAAGGGTACCAGGCGCACTACCAACAGGGGCGGCAGACAATGATGGCGCAGAAGCTGGGATTAAGCGTCTTTGATCCCCAGACGGACGAGGCACTCGTCAGCGAATTGTTGGCGGTGTTGCAATTGGTGGAGACCGACATGACCCGCTTCTACCGTCTGCTGGCCGATCTGAAATTCGACCGCAACCCGCCTGGCCAAGCCAGCGACGCATCCCTGATGGCCCCGCTGATGGATGCCTATTACGCCCCCGATCAACTGACCGACGCCCATCGGCAACGCATTGGCAGCTGGCTACGCGACTACGCCAACCGCGTCCGCCAAGACGGCACGCCCGATGCCGACAGGCGGCAACGGATGAACGCCGTCAACCCCAACTATGTGCTGCGCAACTACCTGGCCCAGCTGGCCATCGACAAGGCCGAGCAGCAGGATTTTTCCCTGATCCACGAACTGCTGGAGGTGCTGCGCCGCCCCTATGACGAACAACCCGGCAAGGAGACATTCGCCGCCAAGCGTCCCGACTGGGCGCGTCAACGGGCGGGCTGCTCGATGCTCTCCTGCAGCTCCTGACCGGGATGCGGTTAGCCGATGACGCCGTGACCGAGCCGAAAAAATGACCATTACTCAGACGGCCCCGTGGGTAGTCGATACTTACGGGTTAGCCTGATGGTTCGTGTGGCTCAACGAAGCTACGCAGGTTCGATCGCCGTCACCGCTCTGAACGCCCCGTTTAGCAGGGCCGGTTTATCTTCAGTGACCTGCAGCCGGGTCAACCCCAGCAGCAGCTCCAGCGACCGGGTAATATCTGAGAACAGAGTGCTTGTGAAGATATTAAAAACCTTGCGCATTGCGCCTGGACGCTGGCCTGGCGGAACAAACTTATCCAGCACAGACACTCGCCCCCCTGGCTTAAGCACCCGTTCGGCCTCTTTGATGCACGCGTGCGGGTCCGGGATTACCGCCAGGATAAGGTGCATGACCACCGCATCGAACTGCTCAGTCTCTAATCTCAAATGCTCAGCATCCATTACCAGGGCTTCTACATTCAGCCCCAGGGTTTGCGCGCGCCGCCGGGTGCGCTCGACCATCGCCGGCGTGAGATCAACCGCCACGATCTCGACGCCTTGGGGAAAATATTCCAGATCCAGACCGGTGCCACAGCCGAGCAGGAGAATCTTTTCTCCCGCTTGCGGTGCCAGCTGCGCGATCGCCAGCCTTCTGGCCCCACCGAGCAGAGACGCAGCCCAGTCATACACGGGGGCATAGAGCGTGTAACGGATTCGATTCCAAAGGGTCGTATTGATAGCCACCCATTATCTCCCTGTCTGAACTATTAACCTGGTGGACAAATAGGTTCCATCGCTATTTATCCATCGCCCCTAAAATCTGCAGCAGTTGCGCGGAACTGCTTTATTTCCAGGGTCTCCTATTAACCCGCAGGGTTAATAGCCGCTATTCGGTTTTGCACAATCTGGCTGAACGGATCGGTATTCCGCCAACGCCTGGCGGATGATCAGCGAGGCCGAATGCAGGAACAGCAGCGCCATCAGCAAGGCCACGATGAGATCTGGCCACTGGCTTTGGGTGGCGTAGACCGCACCCGCTGCAATCAAAACAGCAATATTACCGATGGCATCGTTGCGACTGCAGAGCCAGACAGAGCGCACGTTGGCATCACCGTTGCGATACTTGAAGAGCAATAGCGCACTCACGGCATTCGCAGTGAACGCCGCCAAGGCGACAGACCCCATAATGAACTCATCCGGGGTTCCGAGCACAAACACTCGGTGCAGGGTCGAACCCAGCACCCAAAACCCCATCCCAGCCAAGAGCAGCCCCTTGAACATCGCCGCCGAGGCACGCCATCGCAGTGAATGACCGATGGCAAGCAGAGTCAGACTGTAGGTGAGTGTATCGCCCAAAAAATCGAGTGCATCAGCCCTTAATGCCATCGAATCAGAGGCGATGCTGGCACCTGTTTCAACGACGAACATCACCGCGTTGATCGCAATTACAACCCATAAAATAGCTTTGTAGTGTTGCGATAGCCCATCAAACTGCAACTCAGTATCACAACCGCATCCAGCCATAGTAACCTCTTTTGTATGCTCAGCTGCCTGTCCTGATATAATCCTAACACCTACAGTGGCTGTAGCTTCAAGCGGAGATTTACTTATGGTGCGGCATTACTCAATCGGACAGATGGCAAGCGCCGGTAGCTGCAAGGTGCAAACCATTCGCTACTACGAACAGATTGGCCTGTTACCCATGCCTGCACGAAGCGAGGGAAATCAGCGGATCTATACCCAAGACCACAGGGATCGGCTTGGATTTATTCGTCACAGCCGCGAACTGGGATTTTCGCTTGAGCAGATTCGGGAAATCCTTGCGCTCAATGACGACCCTTGCCACTCATGCGCAGAGGTAGATCAAATTGCACGCAAACATTTGCAGGAAGTGGAGTCGCGGATCAAGCGCCTGCAGAGCATGAGAAAAGAATTAAAGCGCATGATTAATCAGTGTGATGGAAAGCAGGTGAGAGAGTGCCGGATCATCCAGACACTGTCCAATCACGCGCTGTGCCTAGCCAGTCAGCACCCTGGCCTTTGATGCCCGTTTTATAAGCGCATGAAAATTTCGATAGAGCCCGTAGCATTAAAGGCATGCTTGTCTTCCTTAAATTCACGGCTGCCTGATGACAAGCTGAAACTGATGCCCCCTGTCTGTTGATAATAGACAACCCCTGCGATGGCGGTTGCTTGCAGATGCGCGATACGGGTATCCGCCACCTCATCCGGCCGATCCCCTTCAACAGTAATATCATTGAAGCGATAACGACTTTCAATACCGGCAAAGAGGAAATATCCCGAAGGGCTGGCGGCCAGTGCGCTGACATTGAAGAACTTCCCCGGAGTAAAACCGACGCCGCCAAAACTGCCCTCTAAACGGCTTCCCCAGCGGCCGACAAAAGCCAAAGCCGCTTCGCTTCGATAATTGCCGATATTGATTCTGCCTACGCCGCTGAGATCATATTGATTATGCAGCCCGGCGTTGCGGCGACTGATCAGACGATGCCCCTGATAGCCGAGATTAAATACGGTCTGAGAACTGATTTGAAATTCCCACCCGGCAGGGTATTGGGCGCCAAGAATTCGGTGAACACGCTTTTGTCCCTCTTCGGCAAGAGAGTTGGGGCCGACGGCTCCTAGCCTAAAGCTATAGGTATCGGCCCTTAAGCCGGTGTACTGATAAATGCCTAGTTCGACAAACAACAGGCCCGCGTAAGGACGTTCCTGGGGTAATGGTTTAACTGCGTTAAGTTTTTCCGGGGTCCAGGTCTGATGGCCAAGACGCAAGCGCCAGCCCTGCGGCCGGTTTGAAGACAAGGGTAAAAAAGTCGACACATAGCGAACAAGGGGGGGCGTATCGGCTGCCAGGGCAAGATTTTCAGCCGAGTTGAATTCAATAAAAATACCGTTGGTGTAGCTCCTATCGGTTCCGACCATTGCATCATTATCGAGCGTCACTGAAAAGCTACCAGCGTTGTATGCGAGCGCAGCAGGTGCAAATAAAGAGGCGACAGCCATAAAAGCCATGGTTTTAAAAGCTTTGCCCGTCTTAAAACCCACGGTCTTAAAACCTCTGACCATATAACCTATTCCCATAAGACCCATGGTAATACAATCTAGAAGATTTTTATTCATCCTTGCTCCTTATGCGCCTTCAGATTGAGATCCAGCCCGATTTTCGCGCTAGGGGAACTGAGGGCCAGTGACCAATGATCAGATAACGCTCCCTGCGCCCCTATACGTCGCGACATCTACCCCTCCCCATTTGCCGGTACACAAGAAAAACGGGAGCCCTGCTCGAGCCATTTAGTCCAGTCCTGGGTAGACGATCTCAATCCACCGCGTCCCCGCTAGAAAGCCCTTGCCCCAGAGCGGTTCCAGATCGGCCAACGGTTGCGCGGCTAGCACTTGCGGCAGCGACTTACCCTGCACATGCAGCGCCTTGAGGCGTTCATAAGCCGTGCCAAGCATCGTCCGGTAGGCCTGCAGTTGTGGTTTCCGTGCCAACGGCCCATGACCGGGAATGATCAGAGTATCATCGTCGGCCAAGGCCAGAATACGATCAACACCGGCGATCATGCCACTGAGACTGCCCCCGTGGTCAACATCGATAAAGGGATAAAAACCGTTAAAGAACAAGTCCCCGGTATGGATCACGTTACGGCCGGTAAAGTGGACCACGCTATCGCCGTCGGTATGGGCACGGGGTAGATGAAAGATCTCAATGGTCTCATCATTAAGATGTACACGAATGCTCTCGGTAAAGCTTAGCACCGGTAGGGCGCTACCTTCCTGCGGCAGCGTTTTCATACTAAACGCCTTGATCAGGGTGCCCTGCTGCAATCGGCTACGGACGTTGTCGTGGCCGATAATCAATGCCCCGCGTTGGCCAAAATGCTCGTTGCCCCCGGTATGGTCACCGTGAAAATGGGTATTGATCAGAATGCGCGGCATCTCGCCGCCAACCTTGGACGCCGCGTGCAGAATTTTTTCAGTCAACGGCGCAAATTGGTCATCGATCATAAAAGTACCGTCCGGACCGGTAAACAAACCGATGTTGCCGCCCTGCCCCTGGAGCATATATAGCTGATCGGCCACCGGCTGGGCCTGCACCTCGACCTCATCGGCAGCCTGGACGAACCCCGCTGCACACAGCGACAATGTGGCCAGAGTAAACAGCAGAACGGGGACCGTGGTCATAATGGTCGCTCTCGTAGGTGGGCTATGTCCTACCAGTATGGTCTAGAAATCACCCCCGAGGAGGCGTTCTATATGGGAAAGTCAGGTTTGCCTATCGTTATGAATAGAAAGCGCTGGAGCGACCAATAGTCAGGGTAATGGATGCCATGAGTGCGAAGACAACAATTCAGCCATGACGCCTCTGAGGTAGAAGCATAAAGAACACGTGGCCTGTCATCGCTCATCCTCCCCTTCTAATGCGAAGAGTTCTTGTTATCGGTGGCATTTTGGGCGAGGCCGCGTTCGACGCAACGCAGAACGATAGCTAGAGAGGTATAAAAATGGCCCGGCCCTGATCAATAATACGTCGGATCGGGTGGCCGTACAGGCGACTCAACTCTGGCTCCGTCAACAAGCGCTCGGCAGGTCCGGCTGCGACCGATCCGTCCTGGTGCATCAGGATTAGAAAATCACAAAACCGAGCCGCCAGATTGAGATCATGCAGACTCATGACCAGCAGTTCCTGGCGCTGCCGTACCCCATCACACAACTGCTGCAACAGCCCGATCTGATGCTGCAGATCGAGGTGATTGGTCGGCTCGTCCAACAACCAGAGCCGGGGTTGCTGCACCAGCAGACTGGCGATTTTGAGCCGCTGACGCTCGCCGCCGGAGAGCAACTGCTGATCACGCTCGCCCAGTTCGGCTAACCCGACCTGCTGCAACGCCTCTTCAACCCGCTCAAAATCCTCCGCGCTTTCCCACTGCCAAGGCGACAGATGCGGATAGCGCCCCTGGAGAACGACCTCGCGCACCGTCGCAGGAAAGGCGGGTGCGGCCTCTTGCAGCAGCACCCCGATCTGACGCGCCCGAGTCCGGCTATCGAGCTGTGACAGCGACTGTCCGTCGATCCAGACCTGGCCTTGCTGTGGCTGACGCAAACCCGCCAAGGTGTGCAGCAAGGTGGTTTTACCGGTGCCGTTGGCTCCCAGCACCCCCCACACCTGACCGGCTTCGAAGGATTGCTCCAGCCCACGGCAAAACCAGCGCTCACCGATACCCACGCCCAGTTGATCGGCCCGCAACTTTTCCGCTCTCGATTTATCAGAGTCCACTGGCACAGTTGAGTGATCGGCAGCAAGCAGAGTCATCAGTGGCTGTCCCGGTTATCGCGATTGAGTAAGATAAGAAACAGCGGCACACCCAGCAACGCCGTGATCACCCCTACCGGCAGCTGCTGGGGCGCAATAAGGGTCCGCGCCAGGGTATCCGCCAGCAGCAACAGGACTGCGCCGGTCACAACCGAACAGGGCAACAACCAACGGTGATCCGAACCGATCACGATGCGCACCAAATGCGGTACCACCAGCCCAAGAAAACCGATACTGCCCGCCTGGGTCACCGCCGATGCGGTCAATAGCGATGTCAGCAGATACAGGCTGATCTGCAGTGGTCGCGGGTTCACCCCCAGCGCACGGGCTTGCAACTCACCACGCACCAAAATATTCAACGGCCGAGCCGCAGCCATACTGCACAACAGTCCCAGCCCTAGCCACAGGCTGTGCCAGCCCGGATAACCACTGTTGCTGAAGTCGCCCATCAACCAGAACAGCATCCCCTTAAGTTCGGCGCCATCGCTGACCGCCAGCAAAAAACTGACCATCGCCCCCCAGCCCGAAGCGATCACGATACCGGTCAGCAACAACCGTCCCGAGGACCAACGGCCGCTGCGCTGCACCAGACCGAACACCAGTAGCATATTCAGCAGCGCACCCAACAACGCCGAACCCGACACCCAGAAGCCACCCAGACCCAACAGGATCGATATCAGTGCAGCCACCGAGGCGCCACCCGACACCCCCAGCACATACGGGTCCGCCAGCGGATTGCGCAGCAGCGCCTGCATCAGGCAGCCCGCCAACGCCAACTGGCCGCCGACCACCATCGCACTCAGCGCACGCGGCAGGCGCAGATCCATCACCACCGACCGCTCGATCGATACCCCCTGCTCCAGCAACAATGATCCCAGGGCTTGCAACGGGATAGAGAAGCTGCCGACCCCCAGGCTAAGCAGAAAACTAGCCAGCCCGAGCGCCAGCAGCAACAGTCCAAACAACTTGACCCGCAACGGTATATTCATCTTGTCTTCATGCCTTCAGCGCTGCGGTTGCAGGACCGCACACACCTGCCGGACCCCTTCAAGGATGCGGATGGTGGGGCGAACGAGGACATCTTGGTTGAGCGCATAGAGGCGATCGGTTCTGACCGACCGCAGTGTCACCCAGCGGCGCCAATCCTCGATCCAGGCGCGATTGCTCTCGCCGACAATAATTACCTCGGGATCGGCCTTGAGTACCGCCTCGATATCGACCGAAGAGGCCAGCCGCGGCAGGTCGACAAACAGGTTGCGACCGCCACAGAGTTGCAGCACCCGGTTGAACAGATGATCGCCGTTAAAGGTCATCAGCGGTTCCTTCCAGACCTGGTAAAAAACCGACACCTCAGGTGAATTCTGATAGCGGCTCCGAAGTGCCGCAAGATCATCTACAAACTGCTGGGCCTGCTGGGTTGCGGCCTCGGTAGTGCCCGCCAGGGTTCCGAAGCGCTCCAGATTAGAGGCGATATCCGCAAAACTACGAGGCTCACTCAGATAGATAGGAATATTTAACTGCTGTAATTGCAGCAAAGCGGCTTGAGGGTTTCCCGATTTCCAGCCAATGATCAGATCCGGCTTGAGCGCCAGAATCTGCTCCAGATCGAGACGGTCATAACTGCCAACCAGCGGCAGGTTAGCGGCCTCCGGTGGGTAGTCACTGTAACTGACCACACCCACCACCTTGGCGCCAGCACCGGCACTAAACAGGACCTCGGTCACATGCGGTGCAAGGCTGATAATCCGCTGCGCGGGCTGGGCCAACAGGATGCGCCGGCCCGTATCATCAATGACCTGAACCTGCGCCTGAACCGCGCTCGAATAAAATCCCGACAGCATAGACAGAATCAATCCTGCAGCAACAAAACAAAACAGATCAGATTTAAACACTGACGAAGCAGGACGGAGCATGACAGAGGACCAACAAGCAGATTTTGGATCGGCATCATACGCGCTAATGCCTCATTGCTAAAGCCACAGCGAGTGAAGCACGCGTTTCACAATCCTTGCAGCCTATCGGAGCTAACGTTGCCGGATCGAACGCCTGCATCCCCTGGGTGGAGGTAAAGTAAGGCTCGGCATTAAACGCCAGCGGGATGATCACCAGCATCGGCAGTACCAAAAATGCCAGCACCCCGCCATCTCGAAAAGGACGCCAACCGCCAGCCGGTGAAGCCCATTAACCCGGATATTTCATGAAGGGATCGAAATTTCCAGATCCGCTGGCTAAGCAGTTGGCTCTATCTCCCGCAGGGCCTTGGTGGTTCCAAGGCTTAAGGGAGATAGGGCCAAATGCAACGGCAGTGGATGCGGAAAATCGATCAGCGATACCGGTTATAACGTGTAATTTTCTAAAACAAGCTATAGGTTCTTTAAACATCGGTGTTACAGGTCAGTTTTTAGCGCCTTTGTGAAATGTCCGGGTTAAGAACAAGGCATTTATTGGCGGGCCCTGACGACCAGCACATCCGCTTCCAGATGATCCAGCACATTTTCAGTGGTGCTGCCGACAAACAGACGACTGGTCGTATCACGCTCCATACCACCCATCACCACAACATCTGCATTCACCTCGGCAGCATACCTGGGCAGCTCTTTGTGAACCTCTCCATGCGCCAGATGCACCGCAGGGGCAGACTGTCCGAGACCATGCCCAGTCAGCATAGCGTCCATTGCCTGGCGATGCTGCTCAGCCAGACGGCTGCGCAGTGCCTCAAAATTGAGCATCTGAGTATCATCAAAGATGACCGAGGTTGGTAACTCCTGATAGGCACTAAACAGGTGCAAGGAACCTCCCAGATGCTCCACGAGCGACTCTCCCGCTCTCAGCACCTCATCATCGAGGTTGGCGGGGCGCTGCTTGTTCTGCAGCGGATCAAGCGCGGTCACCACCACGGGGGATGAGTTCCACGGCCGTGGTCGAATCAAGAGTAGCGGCACCGCACAGTGGCGAACCAGCTGCCAATCCAGATTGCCAAATAGAAACTCTGCCAACCGATGGTGATAACGACAGCTTTTAACCACAAGATCGGGAGCGTAGCGCGCAATTTTAAGCAGAACCCCCTGCTCCGTATCGACCTCCCAGGCAACATCTATGCTGGCCTCGACTCCGCCCTGTTCGAGCTGATCCGCAATCGCTTGCAGACGTTTCTCTTCACCATGTAGATACCCCTGCTTTGCATGGGCGGCCCCCTGAGGATCAAACAGATGACTTGAAACCAGCGGTCGATTATAACAACACTCAAACAGCTCGACTTTGGCACCATATTTTTTCGCGACAAAAACAAGCTTATCAAGCACCTCAGGGGCAGGGGGCTGCTTATCAAGCAATAATAAAATTTTATCGATAACATTCATGGCGGCTGTTCTCCTGCGGTCTAACACGTCATAACCGACATATCAGTAGCTGGGTGCATTTAGCACTGATCTCCGAAGCCGGACTACACTAATATCAAACTTGTTTTATTGTTCGTATAGTAGAAATAACGTACATTGTAATCTCTTAAAGATTAGCAGTAGTAGGAGCCCCTCGTGGATCAAGTCGCCAATCATATAGACCCAACACCCCTGTCTCTTGAGCAGATGCGTGACCACGCATCACAGGCCGCGCATTTTCTTAAAGCGATAGCTAACGAAAACCGGCTAATGATTCTCTGTCACCTCTATGACAAAGAACTCTCCGTCACCGAGCTGAACCAACACCTGGATCTCAGCCAATCGGCTTTATCGCAACACCTGGCAATCTTGCGCAGGGACGGCCTGGTGACAACCCGGCGTGCATCACAGACGATCTATTACTCGCTGTACGGCGTGGGTGCGACCAAGATCATCCACTCCCTGCGAGACATGTACTGCCCCGGAATTTAATGCTGCAAGGATTTTTTTGGCTAAAAAAAAGCCCGGCTACGCGGGCTTTTTTATTTCTGCACCTGCATTCCTGATCAGGCCGCCATCCAGGGCGTTAATATGGTGCTCCAGAGTACCGCCGAGGCCGCTAATATCCCAACCAGCACCACCAGACCTACCGTTAAAATTGAGCTGGCAAAGAAAAAACCTCGCTCCTCAGGGATCTCCATAATCTCAGGCACACCGCTATAAAGCAGGTGGATCATAAAAGCCACAGCGCCCATCCCTATCAGTACATCCAGCCATAGTATGGGTACAAGTGCCGCTAGCCCGGTAAGAAACAACGGCGTCGAAGTGAACGTAATCAGCACCATACAGTCATCAAAGCTAGAGTTAGAACCGTAGGTTTTTTCCATCCAATGGATAAACCCAGCCATGATTCCGGCACCAATCAGCAGGGTCAGGTAGAACGCCAGCGCAATCGGCAAGGCACTGCTAACGGTTAACTTAACCAGATCCCCGCCGGTGATGCTCCAACCCACCTGCGTCGTACCTATAAACGCGGCAAGCGGCGGTATTGCCGCCAGGTAAATCATGTGCGAGCTGTAACACCTAACGGCACTGTAGTGCTCTTTCTTTATTAATCGCCACTCCTGTTTTGGGTGATAAAGCACCCCCAGCATATGCTGTATGAACATCGGATTATCCTCCTGACTCTAGTGCTGCCATGACAGCCGAGCCGTTTAGGGTTAACGGATCACATCCGGGAAAACCCCG
This sequence comes from Motiliproteus sp., assembly GCA_036964625.1. Lineage (GTDB taxonomy): Bacteria > Pseudomonadota > Gammaproteobacteria > Pseudomonadales > Balneatricaceae > Motiliproteus. The sequence continues at coordinate 11,146 of JBALTG010000021.1, read as the reverse complement.
AGTGTGGCCTAACAGCTTCGATAGCCTTGACTACCGCTCAAAACTCACTCAGATCCAATCAGAAACCGGAATGTAATGGTCGATCAGCAGCACCACAAACAGCCCCATGATGTAAGTAATACTGTAACGGAACAGCGCCATCGGCGCCTGAGAGTCAGTTCCGCGCAGCACCCGCATCGCCCCCAGCAAAAAACGCCCATTGAGCAGACTGACCCCGGCCAAATAGATCCAACCACTCAGGCCGGTCATCACCGGCAGCAACGTCGTGGCGATCATCAACAGGGTGTAGAGCATGATCTGCAATCGCGTATACTCGATCCCATGGGTTACCGGCAACATCGGCACATTCGCGCGCGCATATTCGTCACGTTTATGAATACACAGCGACCAGAAATGCGGCGGGGTCCAGGCGAAAATAATCAATACCAGTAACAACGCATCGGGATCAAGCGTTCCGGTTACCGCCACCCACCCCAGTAACGGCGGCGATGCACCAGCAACTCCGCCAATAACAATGTTCTGCGGCGTTGCTCGTTTCAGATATAAAGTATAGACGAGGGCATAGCCGATCAGCGCAGCCAGCGTCAGCCAACCGGTCAACGGGTTGACCCAAACAACCAATACCGTGATCCCCGAAACCCCCAGCACGGTCGCAAACAGCAACGCCTGAACCAGAGTAACGCGGCCCTGCGGCAGCGGTCGGCGCAGCGTGCGCGCCATCTGCGCATCGATATGCCGATCGGCGATCTGATTCAGCGCCGCCGCCGACCCCGAGGCCAGCGCGATCCCCAGCGTACCAAGCAGCAATGCCGACAACGGCGGCAACCCGGGTGACGCGAGGAACATCCCTACCACCGCGGTCAACAGCATCACCATCACCACACGGGGCTTACAGAGCGCATAATAATCACGCCAGGCAACGCTGCCGCGTGTACAACGTGCGATGGTGGTGTGAGTGCGACCCAGAGCCTTGGGTTCAGCCATGATTCTTCTCCTCGATTACTCCCGGGTGAGCGTATAACCGCAACAGTGCTAACAGCAGCATCACCGCCCCCGTATGATGCGCAAAGGCCAGCCACAGCGGCAGTCCAAACTGAACACTTAGCCCGCCCAGCAGTAACTGCAATGTCAGCAGCAGCAACACCAGTCCCGTTGCTCGACGTAGTGCTGCGCGGCGAAACAGCCAGACGCTGAGTCCGAGCAGGTAGCCTGCAAGCATTAAGCCCGCTCCCCGGTGAGTCATTTGAATCGCCGCACGCGCCTCCCGAGGCAGCTGTCCGCCCTGATGACTGCGTTGATCGACCGATGGCAGACTAAAGCCTGCCGTAAAATCCAACCGTGGGGTCTGGTTTGATTCGCAGAACAGCCAGTGACTGCAGGACCAGCCCGCGTAGTTGGAGCTGGTCCAGCCTCCCAGCCCGATCTGAATCAGCAGCACAACCACCCCCAAACCGATCCCCGCCTTGTAGGGTGACCGAGCTGCTGCGGATCGACCCTTAACCAGCAACCGCAGTCGTTGCTGCAAGCGCCACAACAAGGCCAACGTCAACACCCCTCCCAGCAGATGCAAGGTAACCACCTGCGGCAGTAGCTTCAGAGTGACCGTCCACATCCCAAACAGCGCCTGCAACACCACCAACCCCAACAGGGCCCCACTTAAAACCACCGGGTAGCCCGATTGCGCTCGCTGCCGCCAAGCCAGCACGGTCAGAGCCGCGATGATCAGACCGAGCGTTGCCGCCAAATAGCGATGGCTCATCTCAATCCAGCTGCGAGCTAAATCCAGCGGCACTTGCGGAAAACGCGACTGCGCCAACGCCAGGCCGCTGGCGTTGGCGTTGGCCGGCAGCACTAACTCACCGTAACAGCCAGGCCAATCGGGGCAGGACAGACCCGCATCGTTAAGCCGGGTCCAGCCACCCAGCAGCACCACCACAAGCGTCAAAGCCACCGCTACACGGGATAACTGCAGCGACAGCAGCCATAATCCAGAGGGCGAAGAAGCTTTTGTACTCTCTTGTTTTAACTGCACTATCACTGCAGACATGCTCCTCCTTGCCGTGGCCGTGGCCCTGGTCTTTCAGCCCACATTGGATACTTTTAACAACCGCTTCAAATCTTTAAACAACGCCTGCGGGGGCTGATCCAGCCGATAACGCAGCACCAGGTTACCCAGAGGATCCACCAGCCAGATCCCCTGATTCGATGCTGCAACCCCAGCACTAACAAACACCGCCTTATTCGCGATCACGCCATTCGCTGTGACACCCTCCGCAGCCGCACGTGGCAGCACCAGCTGCCGCTCAACCCGCTGCCGATCGCGCCCCAGTGCCTTATGCAGCTGCCCCAGCGTGTACTGCCATGCCAGACAGCCATCCTCGCAGCGCTCCACCACCAGCAGCAGTTGCCAGCGCCCCTGCCCTTGCCAGGGCTCACCGTCGCTGACTCTCAGCTGCCAGCTGGCCACGGCGGTAGGCGTCAGCACTAATTGGCCCTGATTGACCCGCCCAACGGGCACCCCGATGCCGCCGAAATAACTCAACATCGCCAGCGCCAGCGGCAAGGTCGCTAGCGCGAGTAGTGCCAGCAACGGCCAATAGTTACGTCTAGCCACCACCCTTATTCCTCCCGCGCTGCCATTGCCGCGCTCTGCTTAGCACTATTCTCCGCACGATCCTTCGCCTTCTTTTTAACGTTAGCCGCAACTCGCCACCAGCCAAACCAGGCCAGCCAGAGTAACAACGCCAGCGCCAGCGCAAACCATTGCACGGCGTAACCCAGATGTTTTTCGGGGGGCATCACCACCAGCTCCCAGCGGGTATCGGTATTCTCGATAACTGACTCAGTCAGGCGCACTATGGCGGGATAGAGCGGACGCTGAAACAACGTTTCAAAGCGGGCCGGATCAGTTTGTTGAATAACTTTGGGCCAGCCAGGAGACCACTCATCCGCACCGAGCATAAACCCCGGCTGTGCCGTCATCTGCATGCCTTTGAGGCTAACCTGCTGGGCGAAATCAGGTAGCGCAGGCAGCGCAGGCAAAACACCCCGATCAATACCTGCTGCAACCCAACCCAGATTTACCACCCCCCAACGCCCTGAACCTGCATCCTGAAACAAACTCAGCAACTCGTAGCCTACCCGCCCCTCACGGGTACGGTTATCGAGCAACAGCAACTGCTCGGACAGCAACCTTCCTTGCAATTCCACCGCGCCAGGCAACTGTTGTGGTTGCGGTGACAAGCTATAGATCACGGGCCCATTTAAGCCTTGCCGGATAAGGTCGCGCTTTGCATCAGCCCGCTGCAACTGCCATAGCCCCAGGCCAATCAGCAGAGGCAGCAGCGTTACCCCCACCAGCAAACAGACCACCTTAGTCCTGACTGAGTTGTCCTGGGTGCCCTTGATTCGAGGCCTGCCTGTGTCTTTACTCAGTGGTATCACTGCCCTCATGGAGCGGTACTCATGTTCAAACTACTGTTGTTAATCGTCTTCGGGGGCATCGTTATCAGCCTCTTCAGCGCCCTCTATTTCCTGATAAAGGACTCTGGCACCAGCCAGCGCACGGTCAACACTCTGGCAGTTAGGGTGGCGTTGAGCCTGTTACTGGTCGGCTTGCTGCTGTTCGGTTTTTACAGCGATCAGATCTAAACCCTGCGCGTTCTTCCCCTCGTCTGTCCCTCGCCGGTCAAGCATCAGAGGATGTAAACAAACAAAAACAAACCCACCCAGACCACATCAACAAAGTGCCAATACCAACTGACCGCCTCGAAGCCAAAATGGTTATCTCCGCTAAAATGGCCTTTGATCACCCGCAACAAAATCACAATCAACATAAACGTACCGAGACTGACATGCAGGCCGTGGAAGCCGGTCAGGATGAAAAAGGTTGAGCCGTAAATCCCCGATTTGAGCGTCAGCCCCAGCTCGGTGTAGGCCACAACATATTCCTCAACCTGGAACACCAAAAATGCCAGCCCCAGCAGCACCGTTAATCCCAGCCAGAGCTTCGTTTGACCTCGCTTGCCCAGCTTGAGGCCTTTGTGGGCGATTGTCAGGGTCACACTCGAACTCAGTAGCAGCACGGTGTTGAGCAACGGCAGTGCCCACGGACTGATCACCTGCTGAGGACCCGGAAAGCGCGCCATATCCGGAGTCTGCATCAGAGGCCACTGGGCACTAAAGCCCTGCCACAACAGATTGGCCGTCCCCTTGTCCCCCTCTCCACCGAGCCAGGGCACAGCAAAGTTGCGGACATAAAACAGAGCACCGAAAAAGGCAGCGAAGAACATCACCTCCGAGAAAATAAACCAGCTCATCCCCCAGCGAAAAGAGCGATCCATCTGCGCGCTATACAGACCCTGATGGCTCTCGCGCACCACCGCAGCAAACCAGTTAAACACCACCCAGGCCAACAGCACCGCACCGCTGATCAACATCACCCCCCCGGCATGGCCACCCTCGGTGCTCAGGCCGTTAATACTGGTAGCGGCGCCAAATGCCATCAAAAACAAGCCGATCGATGCCAGGATGGGCCAGTGACTCGATGCTGGGACGTAGTACTGAGTGGGGACTAATGAAGGACTGGGGGTTGAGGGCTTCATAATGCGATTCTCCTCGCCGCGGCTGCGTCGGGCTGACGCGGCTCGGGGGTGATATCGAACAGGGTGTAAGACAAGGTGATGGTACGAATATGCTGCGGCAATTGCGGATCAATCATCAGGACAAGCGGCATCTGCTGGCTGGCAAGAGCGGCTAATGACTGTGATTCGAAACAAAAACAGTTGATCTTGTGGACGTATTGCGCAGCTTCAGACGGCGCCACACTGGGCACGGCACGCGCGACCATTAGCTCAGAGGTTGGATTGCGGGCCAGATAATGGGTCAGCCGCTGCTCACCCGGGTGCACCAACAGATCGCCAGCTTCCGGCCCAAACGTCCAGGGCATCCCTTCGTTATTGACCGCGATCAACTGCACCCGAATCTGCCGCGTACTGTCGACGGCTACCGCCTCGGTCAGCGCGCCGTTACGCGTCACCTTACCGTTGAGTCCGGTTACCCGGCAGAAGACGTCGTAAAGTGGCGCCAGGGCAAAGCCAAAACCGAACATTAACAGCGCCAGCACAATCAGGCGGCGCACCGTGACCATCGGATTGGAACCGGAATTGATCATCTAACGCCCTCCGGGCTGCATCGGCATATCGCAATCGGGGGACTCGGAGAAGCTGTGGTAAGGCGCTGGAGACGGCAGCGTCCACTCCAGCCCTTCGGCGGCCTCCCACACCCTGGCATCGGCGCGATCCCCGCCCCGGACACAGCGGATAACGTTGTAGACGAACAGTAACTGTGAAAAGCCGAACAGAAACGCGCCGACCGAGGCGACCATATTAAAGTCGGCAAACTGAAGCGCGTAATCGGGAATCCGCCGCGGCATTCCGGCCAAACCAATAAAATGCATCGGAAAGAAGGTCAGATTAACCCCCACAAACGACAACCAGAAATGCACCTTACCCAGGGTCTCGTGGTAATAGTGGCCGGTCCACTTCGGCAACCAGTAATAAGCCCCGGCCATGATCGCAAACACCGCCCCCGGAACCAGTACGTAGTGAAAGTGCGCCACCACAAAATACGTGTCATGGTATTGAAAATCGGCCGGGGCGATCGCCAACATCAGCCCGGACAAGCCACCGATGGTAAACAACACCACGAAGGCGATCGAGAACAGCATCGGGGTCTCAAAGGTCATCGAGCCCCTGAACATCGTAGCCACCCAGTTGAAAACCTTAACCCCGGTCGGCACCGCGATCAGCATGGTGCTGAACATAAAGAACAGCTCACCGGCCAGCGGCAGGCCGACGGTAAACATATGGTGGGCCCAGACGATAAATGACAGCACGGCGATCGACGAGGTGGCGTAGACCATCGACACATAGCCGAATAACCGTTTGCGGGCGAAGGTGGGGATAATCTGCGACACGATTCCGAACGCCGGCAGAATCATAATATAGACCTCGGGGTGGCCGAAGAACCAGAACACGTGCTGAAACAGCACCGGATCACCGCCACCGGCGGCGTCGAAGAAACTGGTGCCAAAATGAATATCCATCAGCATCATTGTCACCACCCCGGCCAATACCGGCATCACCGCGATCAACAAAAACGCGGTGATCAACCAGGTCCAGACGAACAGCGGCAATTTCATCATGCTCATACCGGGTGCGCGCAGATTAAGAATGGTGGCGATAATATTGATTGCGCCCATGATCGAGCTGATCCCCATCATATGTACCGCGAAGATAAAGTAGGTGACGCTAGGCGGCGCGTAGGTGGTGGATAAGGGCGCGTAAAAGGTCCAGCCAAAATTAGGCGCCCCACCCTGCATAAACAGCGTCGACAACATCATCGAAAAGGCAAACGGCAGGATCCAGAAACTCCAGTTATTCATCCTCGGCAACGCCATGTCGGGCGCGCCCACCATCATCGGAATCATCCAGTTAGCCAGCCCAACAAAGGCTGGCATCACCGCCCCAAACACCATGATCAGGCCGTGCATGGTGGTCATCTGGTTGAAGAACTCGGGGCGCACCAACTGCAACCCAGGCTGAAACAGCTCGGCGCGAATCACCAGTGCCATACAGCCGCCGGTCAGGAACATGACCAGCGAAAAGATCAGGTAGAGACTGCCTATATCCTTGTGATTGGTCGTCAACACCCAACGCATCAGCCCCGGCGCGGGACCTGAATGACCGCCAGCAGGATCATGAACAGGGTTATGTATGGGCCGCTGAACGGGGTTCTGAACTAAGTCCGTCTGCATCAATACAGTCCTCTAAGGTTGCAACAGCGCCTGGATCTCTTGGGGAGACACCAGCTCGCCGCTGTCATTTCCCCAGGCGTTTCGCTCGTAGGTGATCACCGCTGCAAGATCGACCGGCGTAAGCTGTATGCCGAACGCTTGCATCGCGGTGCCTGGCTTACCCTTCAGCACGATCTGGATATGCCCCTCACGATCATTAAGAATGAGCGGACTGTCCTTGAGCGCGGGGAAAGCACCGCTGATACCTGTTCCGCCCAGCTGATGACAGCCCGCGCACTGAACCCGGTACACCGCTTCACCCTTGGCAAGCAGCGCCTCCAGTGTCCACGCTTGCTGTATCGCATCTGCCGCATCCGCCTTAGCTGCTTTGGCACCTGCCAGCCATTGATCAAACTCGGCCTCCGCAAGCACCTCAACCACAATCGGCATAAAGCCATGATCCTTACCGCAGAGCTCGGCGCACTGGCCTCTATAGATACCCGGCTGTTGCGGCTCGGCCCAGGCCTCGTTGATAAAACCAGGGATCGCATCCTTCTTCACCGCCAGCGCTGGCAGCCACCAGGAGTGGATCACATCGTTGGAGGTCAGTAAAAAACGCACTTTGCGATTGGCTGGCAGCACCAACGGCTTATCCACCTCCAGCAGGTAGTTTTCGCCCTTGGGTTGCTGATTGCTAATCTGCTCGGCAGGCGTTGCGAGGACACTGAAATAGTCCACATCTTCGCCGACATACTGATAGCGCCACTTCCATTGATAACCGGTGATCTGCACCGTCAACTCGCCATCGCGGGTGTCGTACATCGCAATCAAGGTGCTACTGGCCGGGAACGCCATCGCGATCAGGATCAGAAACGGAATAAGGGTCCAGAGAATCTCGATCGAAGTACTTTCGTGGAACTGATGCGCCTTAGCACCTTGGGACTTACGGTGATAGATAATCGACCAGAGCATAACCCCGAAAACCACCACTGCAATCGCTACGCAGATGTAAAAAATAAGCATGTGCAGATCAAACACCGATCGGCTGATCTCGGAGATACCCGGCTTTAGATTCAGCCGCCATTCGGCAACTGCCCCTGCAGAGAAGCAACCTAAAAACAGCAAGGCTGCAATATTGGTCGGTCGCATGGGCCGGCCTCCTGATGCGATGGACTAGGAGCTTATTGTTATTACCCGACTCGTTTGGTCGGCTTAAGCAAGTATAGACGGTTGCTGGAAAATGCAAGCCAGGTTCATCAGCGAATAACACCGGTCCGCGTTGCCAGAAACGCAGCCAAGTCGATTCCTACTCGCAAGCTGTTCAAAAATCAGGCACTTTAAGCGACTGATCAAAGCGATCTTGATTTAAAGCGTTCGAAAAACAACCAACTCTAAAGCGATTTCACTATTTCTCTCTTTTTTTGAGTTTGAGGGTTGCCATAAACCAGGCGGTGATTATAATACGCCCACGTTGAACGACAGGACTATAGCTCAGTTGGTTAGAGCGCTACCTTGACATGGTAGAGGTCGGCAGTTCGAATCTGCCTAGTCCTACCAATTAAAACTGTTAATTCAGTGGCTTGAAAGCCCAGACCTCGGTTTGGGCTTTTTTGTTTCTGGCCGTGTCACCACAATGTGACCATATGGAAGCAGTGCTCTTTATGGGCCCTGGAATGGATCAACGTCACGCTGACACCCTCCTCCTTCAGCTGCTTCTCGTAACTGGCATGCACCATAATCACGCCCACCGATCCGGCCACCCCGGTCTGGGCGATCAAACGCCGATGCGCAGCACTGGCCAGCGCCATACACGCCAAGCAGTTCATGTCATAGCAGAGCGACCAGAGCGGCTTACCCGCCGCATCGGCTTGGGCTCGCAAGGTGCAGGCGGTGTCGAAGCAGCCAGCCACCTCATCGCCCGGGGTATCCATATCCAGCAGCACACCTTTCACATCCAGGTCACTGAACGCCTGATTGGCACGAGCAATGATGCCGTCGTAGCCGGCCATGCCGCTATAAGGATTCAGGTGACCGTGCTTGTGGACCAGCGATCCAGACACCGGCAGAACCGCCACCCCATCAAGCACCTGCTAAGGCCGATCCCGCTCCCGCGAGCGGCTGAACGACTCCGCCGACATCCGCAGTTTGTCACCGGTCAGAATCTCGCCCGGGCATCGGCAAGCGACTGAATCCCCAACCGTGACGCCAACGCCGAGAAAAACACCCGCGCATAACCGGGCTCCAGCAACAGCGGTGTGTTCAGCACCCCCGGCTGGCGATCTGTGAGTAGTGGCTCATGGGTTCCTTTTTGCGGGCATAAAAAAACCCGCCGGAGCGGGTTTGTTTTTCAACACGATAAACTAACTCACTTGTTTTTGGAGATTAGCTCGGCGCTGCAAATTGAGTAATTCTGGTACTTTACCAAATGGCATACCTTTACCTAGATGCCACTTCGCCGCCAGTTGATCACGATTCTTTTTTTTCTGCGGCTCCCCTTTGATAAAGGACTCTAAGGTTTCATTTTCTTTGGGCACATTGCTAAGCCTGCTCACCGCCATATCAAGTGCCGCATTTAATTCTTTTCTCCGCTCAGAACTTACTACAGGATTCTGTGTTAAAAAATCTATGAAGTAAGCAGCCCTAGGAAGCTCGCTTTCGATGACTGGCTCAAGGTTAGGAGTGAAGCGTTTGAACCAAACGTACGTTGCTACAGTACACAGCTGATCCGCGACATCTTCTGCCGTCTCAGGAGCATCTCGAAAAAGTTGCTCAAAATAGCTTTGGTAGTTCTCTTGAAAACGCTTCACTCAATTCACCAAAATTCAGTAGCCTAACTCTTCTAGCTCTTCTAACTCTTTCACCATACTATCTATTTTGCTACGTAATGTCCCTTCATCGCCAATAGCATAAACTAACGCTTCTTCAGCCCTTTGCCTAAGTTCTTCTGAAGTGAATTTGCCAGCCTTGGCCAAGCTTATGATTTCATTTTCGTCGATTTCAACAAGCCTGTCTAATTTATGCACAGCCAGATCAACAGCAGAAACGACGAATACATGTAGTGGAGCATCTTCGTTATTTCCTAAAGGAATCGCATCAAGATCATAGTCTTCATGCAACATTCCAGAAGATGCAGATGTAAAGGTAGAGTCGATAACTACACTTAATTGCCCCCTGCTTCATTCTCATACGACACGAGGATATCGCTAGTATCGAGCTTAGCCGCTGCTTGAATTTCTACGTCAATATCACCAGACCCTCTAGCATTGGTGTGTAGATGCAGTGCAGCGCCACCAAATATATATGCCTTACAACAACCTGGAGAGGCGTTGCCTAGAACCTCATCCAAATCTTCATTAAGCTCCGACATAGCTTGAACAATCGCCGACCCAAGAGGAGCGTTTGTTGTACAGCGCCATTTTTAAATTCCTTCCACCATGTTTTAGCCTCCATGTTTATCGCGTTCCGAAAACTAAATCAACTTACTCTTGATTCTCCACCACTTGTCCCCGCCAACTCCTCCGCCCTAACCCAGCTCGCCATCGGCAACCCTGCCTCTCTGCGCTCAGCCCTCTCACGTACCTGCTGGGCAAACACCTCCTGGTAATCCTCACCCATCAGCGCCAGCTCTTTCTCGTAGGTCGACAGGCCGGACTCGATCCGCAGGATCGCTTCTTTGACCTCTTTCAGACCGTCGATCGCCAACCGGCCGGAGCCGATCCAGTCGGAGTTGCACCAGGCTCCTTTGGCTTCGTAGAAGCCGCGAGTGGCTGAGCGTGGCAGCGTGAGCTCGCGTCGCTGCAAAGCCTCTTCCAGCACCAGGGCAAACAGTTGTGAGGCTAAATGACCGGCGATGATCTTGCGCCGACCCATGAAGTAGCGCCAACCTTCGTGTATTAGCAGGGTCGTCTTGCCTTTTGCTAACAAGAAGCAAGCCCCCCTTCCTTTTTGCTCTGCTTACATCGCTTTTGCCCAGATGAGCTATACTTTAAATGCCGGAGAACATCGGATTCGCAGTTTGACGAACGAGCGGATACGAGGATTGGAGCTTATCATTCCAGTCGACTGGTAAGTCTGGTCAACTGTCGTTTTTGCAGTTGAAAGAACTCGGTGGGGAACTGGAGAGTAGCCAGTGCCGGGCATCAGCGCCAGCACCTTATGGGTATATATCGTCAAATAACCCATAAGTATTTTCGCGACCCGTTACCGCGATAAACCTGACGGAGGCCACGCTGTATATTGCTAAGTGTGGCCTTACTTTATACGGGGTGCTGGTTTTGCACTCCAGAACCCGTCCCTCTTTATGCTCGCTTGATAAAGCATTACTTATCACCAATCCGGTTAGGCTGCAGT
>JBALTG010000020.1:0-49086 GCA_036964625.1 Motiliproteus sp. | reverse complement strand
AGGTGATTCGCATCCCGTTGAACCCGCATTCCGCCAGGGCAAGGGAGGCGTACCTGCGCAACGCTGGTGTTGCCCCCGAGGCGGAGCAGCAGACAGCTCTGGACACCCGCACCGCAGAACCCGATCAGCCCCTGCCCCTGCAAAGCGCCACCGAATTGGCATCGGCGGCAGCCGAGCTAGAACAGGAACTGGAGCTGGCGCTTGAACCATCGCAATCGGTACCCGTTAACCAGGCGCCGCAGGCGCTACCGGCCCCTCCCGCTGAAACAGCCCCCGCCGATCCTGGCCCACTGATGCTGGCAGCCCTGGAGAGGCGCGATTATGGCGAGGCTGCTGACTATCTGGAGGCCCTGCAGAGTCAACAGGGCCTGACAGCCACGCTCGAGCTGGAGGCGATCAAAATCTACCGGAGGGGCGCTCAGGCGGTCGAAACTCAATCGCCTCGGCTGGCGGCCCGCCGTTACTTCGACTCGGCTAAGCTGCAGATCAAACACGACCAGTCTGAAGCCGCGCTGCCGTCGCTCAAACGCAGCCTGGAGCTTGACGCCGATAACCCCACAACGGCAGAGGTATACAGCATCCTGCAACAAGATTTCGCTGATAAGTACCACCACCAGGCGGCGACCGCATACCGACAACAGGAACTTGAACGCGCCATTAGCCTGTGGGATCGCGTACTGGAGATCGACCCTGACCATAATGCCGCCAAGGCCTACCGTGCCCAGGCTCTGGAACTACAGCAGAAACTCAACAAACTGCAGGCAGAGTAAGACCCCTGTTTCGATTCAAGCCTGTCAACGACTTGTACTTGCCGGCCATAAGTAGGCCTGCATAGATGGCCTAACCTTAACCGGATGCTTAACGGCTGTGCCCTCGGCCATGGCAAGCGATGATTTACTAAAGTTAATACAGGCTAAAGCTAGGATGGGTAGTAGCCGGTCAAGAACAACGTCTAAACAGAGTACGTAATAAAAGGGATGAAGGTATGGATGCTGACGCAGAACTAAGCAATGTCGGTGAGAGCATCGGTCGCTACGAGATTATCGAACTGCGTGGTTCCGGTGCTATGGCGGATGTTTACAAGGCTTTTGACAAAGAGATAAACCGCACCGTCGCCATCAAAGTACTCAAAAAAGACAACTGTTTAGACAAGGAGTACTACAGCCGCTTCCTCAAGGAAGCCAAGGCAGCCGGAGCATTGTCGCATCCCAATATCGTCACCATTTTCGACGTGGGTGAACACGATGGATTGCCCTACATCGTTATGGAGCTCATCGAGGGAGAGACCCTGAGCGAAAAGCTGGATCAGGCAGAGCGCTTCTCCACCAAGCAGATCATTCGTGCCATGATGCAACTGACCAAGGCGCTCGATTACGCCCATCAACACGGCATTATTCACCGTGATGTCAAACCGGATAACATCCTCTTTATGCCCGACGGAGAGACCGTCAAACTGGCCGACTTTGGCATTGCCCGCCGCGAAGACAGCATCGACAGCGAAAAAACCCAGACCGGAACCCTACTGGGGACCCCCCGTTATATGTCGCCGGAACAGGCCATGGGCGAGACACTGGATGGCAGCGCCGATATCTTCTCCCTGGGTGTCATCTTCTATGAGCTGCTGACCGGCGAAAAGGCGTTCAAGTCCCGGTCCATAGCTACGCTGATTATCCAGATTACCCAAGAACAGCCCGAACTGCTCGATCATCTTCCCAAACAGATCCCCGATGGAATTCAACACCTCGTCCACCGGCTGCTAGAAAAAAAACCCTCGAAACGTCCGACAGGAAAGGAGCTCACCGAGGCGCTGCAGTGGGAGTTAGATGCGCTGATCGACGAAGAGGAAAAACTTCAACATAACTTTATGCCCCTGCATATCAAGTGGACCCTGATGATGGGCGCGGTGATTGCCATCGTACTCGGCATCAGCGGTGCCGTGGTGCTACGCATTCAATCGCAAGCCTTGACGGAGCAGGCGGTGGATTCGGGCCTGTCACTGGCCAAATTTATCGCCTCGGAGAGTGCCATCTCGGTGCTGGGTGAGGACTGGATTACGTTGGAATCTCTGGTCAAAGACGCACGAGACCGAAAAACCTTCGAATACCTGATCATCCTCGATCACAATGGGGTGGTTCGTGGTGCCACCGACACCCAACAGATCGGCAAGCCGTATCTGGCGGTTGGGGATTCAGCACCGCTGCAACAGACAGATAGCATAACCGTGTCCACGGTAACCTTAGAGCAAGAGCATCATGTGTTTAACTTTGACACGCCAATTTACTACAACAAAACAGAAGTCGGCCGCATTCACCTCGGCTTGCTGCAGGACAACCTGAACCGTTTGAAGGACCTGACCACCGGTTTGATGCTCGCCGTCGGGGTCATCACCCTGCTGGCCGCCTTTGTTACACTGTTTCTCTTTGGCCGGCTGATCGCCCTGCAACTGAAAATTTTGCGCCGTGCCCTGGTGGACTTCACCGAAGGAGGACTCGACCGGCGGATTTCAAATCGCAGGGACGACGAGATCGGCGAACTGTTCATCCTCTTCAACACCATGGCCGACAAATTTCAGCAAGCATTAACCCCTGAGGAGAATGAGATCGATTCTGAAAGCGCGGATCTGGCAGCCATAAGCTGGAGCAAGGCGCTTGGAGAACCCGTCGCTACCGGGGATGAATTTGACCAAGATGAAACGCGCTTGATGGCAGCGATTCAAAACAACCCATTGGATGATGCCCTCCCTGCCCCCCTTATCCGTTCTGCCGAGAAAGAATACATCCGCCCTCAGCCGGACCCGACTACAGACGACGATACCGATGCGCTGACAACTAAAGTGAGATAAAAAGGCCATGGCCCGCAACGCCCTGCTGCTCATCGCCATGATGCTTATGACCTTGGGTTGCGCCATCTATCGCTCTCCGCCAGCCTCACCAGAGGCAGACGAACTGCTGGTGATGGACAATGATTTCATCATCATTCGCAGTCGCCCCGGAGACCGTTATGAAGCGATCGCGAAACGCTTTTTCGGCAGTGCCGATGCGCATGACCGCCTCCGGGCGCTCAATCCAAAACTTAACCCCGCAGGGGGCACCCTGGTTGCCATTCCAGCACGAGCCCATAACCTGGCAGCCGTGGATGATCGCGGCTATCGTACAATCCCAATTCTGTGTTACCACCAGTTCACCCCCAACGCCAAGGCCCGACATCAGCTGGACCTCACCGCATCTGGCTTCCGCGCCCAGCTACAGTACCTGCATGATCAGGGCTATCAGGTACTTAGGCTGGCAGACCTGGAGAAATTCCTAAGCGGCCAGCGACAGATACCTAGAAAATCTGTGATCCTGACCATCGATGACGGCTACCGCTCGTTTTACGAGGTTGCCTTTCCGATCCTCAAGGAGTTCGGCTACCCCGCTACCCTGTTTGTCTATACAGATTTTATCGGTGGCAACGCGGCGCTGACCTGGAACCAGATGCTTGCCATGCAAGCCACGGGTCTGGTGGATATCCAGTCCCATGGCAAGAGTCACAGTTCGCTTGCCGATCCCAAGGACGACCCGGTGGCCTATCGCCGCTGGGTGAAGGAAGAGCTGACCAAGCCTGCAGTAATTCTGAAAAAGAAATTGGGCCATCAAACAGACCTGTTCTCTTACCCCTACGGGGCAACCAGCGATACCGCGATCAACCTGTTAAAACAACAAGGGGTCCGGCTTGCGGCCACGGTTGAGCAAGGAGGAAACCCCAGCTTTGCCGACCCCCTGCGGCTCAAACGAACGATGATCTATGCAACGGACGACCTCGACAGGTTCAGTAGAAAACTCGCCATCTTCAAAAAGACCCGATTTTAAGATGAGCTGTCGCCATGGATGGGTACTTTTTTTCCTGGTCATACTGCCCGGATGCAGCGGTCTGGAGATCAACCAATCAAGTCAAGGCGCACAACAGCAGTTCGATCGACATCATCTGAGCGCCGCGCACCAACAGGAAGCCGAGGGTCACTTATCACTGGCGCTACAGCACTGGCAAATTCTGGCCACGGCAGGCAGCAACCGTAGAACCGCTACGCGGGAGATCAGTCGGTTGACCCAGCAAATGCGGACCCAGGCCGCCCCCCTGATCCGGTCGGGAAAATCGGCCCTGCGCGGTGATAACCTGAAGCTGGCTCAGCGGGAACTGCTCACCGCCCTCAGGATTGATCCTGCAAACCGAGAAGCATTCAACCTCCTCAGACAGGCCTCCGTTCGGGAGATGCAGCTACGCCAACGGGTTAAAAACGCTAAGCCGGGGCAAAAAAGACAGCTAGCAGAACACCATAATTACATCATCGCAGGCCAAGGCGCCCAGGAACCCGAGATGATACAAAATGCTGTTGCAAAGATATTGGCCAGCCAGCCCGATCAGCGACCCGCTACGCAACTATCGGAGTCTAGCAAGCGGCGCCCCGTATCGATTCCAGAACCCACCAGGGACTCTGCCCCGAATGCCGTTATTCAGACCCCGGAGCCCCCCGCCGACGCCCAGCCACAACAAAAAATAAAAGCTCTCTACGATCAGAAACGCTACCTTGAACTGATCAAAAGCACCACCGATTGGCCACCCGACCGACGCCCCTTATCCTTGAACCGCTGGCTCGAAGAAGCCTACCAGGCTCAGGCTCTGCTGTTCAAACAAAAGGGCGATCTGGACGCATCATGGGCGCTACTCCGCCAAGCCGCCGCGCAGGGGATTACCTCCAACAGACTGGAGCTGCTCGAAGAAAGTTTCCGTGAGCAGATGGCACAACACTATTACGATCTGGGTCGGAAAACCCTGGTCACAGACATCGAGCAGGCGATTATGTTCTGGAAAAAAGCATTAACTTATAGCGCTGATGACGCCAAGGTTCATCTGGAACTGAAAAAAGCGTACAGAATACGCAAAAATCTCCGCTCAATTGGAATGCCGAATTAATCATGAGCGCAATAAATAATGCGTTTCAGCGGACATCAGCCACGCTTAGCCATACCGGAAAAGTGTTACCAGACTCGACGTTCAACCACGGCAGCGCATCAGGATGCTCTATTCTGATGGCGTCGTGCTACGCTTGTGCCTGGCACCATAAAACGAGCTGATACCGCAACAAGGGGATATGAATATGACTGAGCGCGCTGTTCTTGCCGGGGGTTGCTTCTGGGGCATGCAGGACCTGATTCGCAAACTGCCAGGCGTGATCCGAACCCGTGTTGGCTATACCGGTGGTGACGTGCCTAACGCGACGTATCGCAATCACGGCACTCATGCCGAGGGGATCGAGATCAGCTATGACCCCGACCGGATCAGCTACCGCCGTCTGCTGGAATTCTTCTTTCAAATCCACGATCCAACCACCCCCAGTCGCCAAGGCAACGACTTGGGTCCCTCATACCGTTCGGCGATCTACTACCTGAATGAAGAACAGAATAAGATCGCACAGAACACGATCGCAGATGTGGATGCGTCGGGACTCTGGCCCGCCAAGGTGGTCACCGAGCTAGAACCGGCTAGAGAGTTCTGGGAGGCAGAGCCGGAGCATCAGGACTACCTGGAGCATCTCCCCGACGGTTACAGCTGCCACTTTCCTCGCCAGAACTGGGTACTGCCAAAACGCCAGACGGATCACTAGTTCTGTCATTCCACCCCCATCGACTGGCAGATACCCAAATGTGGACCTACACTTGGAGTGTCGTTAACAAGTACTCATTGCGTTGACGACCCACGGGCGGAGCCGGTCATTCTTGGCATACATATCCGCCCGCTCTATTTTATCCGCAGCAAACGCCCGAAACTGTCGTACTGTCACGATTATACCGCTGCTCTGCTGCAGCGGGTATGCGCGTTTTTTTAATGCGCTGCGCGCGGTAACGATCTCGTTGATCGGCGCCGTCGACAACCGCAAGCGCGAGAGTCGGTGCCGTTATCGCGGGCCCGAAGGCAGCGTTCAGAATTTAGCGGCTACCAGGGCACAGCATGCCAACAGCGTCGCTACTCAAGCCAACGATTAACCTGGTGGCCGTTCATGATTCTGTTCAGAGCTCAGTGTTCAGGGGCCCATCGGCCCCTTCATCATGCCGCAGGCGTTAGCCCTGTACGGTGAAGCGTTCTGAAACGTCTTTAAGATGCTCGGCCAACCGCGCCAACTCTTCGCTCGACTCGGCAATATGCAGAGCACCTTGAGAGCTTTCTTCTGACACCCGATTGATATTGACAATATTCCTGTTGATCTCATCAGCGACTGCGCTCTGTTCTTCAGAGGCACTGGAGATCTGGATCGTCATGGCATCGATCTGTCCGATGGCGACAGAGATCTGTGTCAGGGCATCACCGGCCCTCAGCACTTGTGCAACCACGCCGTCTGCTTCATCGCTACTGGCCGACATCGACTTTGATGCGGCCCCGGTTCCGGCCTGCAAGCGCTCAATCACCGACGCGATCTCTTGAGTAGACTCCGCCGTGCGGGCGGACAGAGAACGTACCTCATCCGCGACCACGGCAAAGCCGCGTCCCTGCTCACCGGCACGTGCCGCTTCGATGGCGGCATTCAGAGCCAGCAGGTTGGTTTGCTCTGCGATACCATTAATCACCTCCAACGTTTTGGCAATGTTGGCGCTCTCTTGTTCCAGTGTATGGGTCAATGACGCAGATTCTGCCAGACGGTCGGATAGCCCTTTAACCGCCTTAATCGAACCATCCACGACCTCTTTCCCGGCACGGGCAGCATCTGCTGCATCATGCGACGCCGTGGCCGCTTCCTGGGTATTCCTGGAAACCTCATGGACCGTTGAGTTCATCTGGTTCATGGCCGTGGCGACCATCGTGGTTTCCTCCTGCTGACGCGACAGGCCCTGGCTGGTCTGTACCGTCGTGGTTGACAGCTCCGTGGCGGTACTGGCCACCTGTGAAGTTGCCGATGTCAGCTCCAGAATTAGGTCGTGAAAGCTGCCTATCATGTTGTTGAAGGCACGGCCTATCTGCCCAAATTCATCCCTATTTATGATCTCTGCACGTAGGGTAAGATCCTGATTGCTGGAAACCCGGGTCATAACACTCACCAAAGCCTCAATCGGAGAGACCATGGCCCGAGCAATCACTGCAGCGGCGACCAGAGTCACAGCCAAAACGGCGACCAAACTTGCGAGTGCCCCCCACAGCTCAGACCAAAAAGTCTCTACAATGTCTTGGGTATAGACCCCAGTGGCGACTACCCAGCCCCAGTCGGCATGAAGGCGCCCATAAGACAACTTGGGCAGAGGCTCTGCACTGCCGGGGCGGTTCCAGTTGTAGTCCACAAACGCCTCCCCCTGTGCACTGGCGAGACTGACCAATTCGCGCATCAACAATTTACCATTGGCATCACGCAGAGAACCCACATTCGCCCCGTCCACCTTGGCGCTGATAGGGTGCATCAGCATGTTGTAGTCCCGGTCGAGTACGAAGAAATACTCATTATCGGCATAACGCAGCGCACGAATACCCGCCAAGGCCTCCGCCATCCCCTCTTCCTTCGTCTTCTTGCCAGAACTGACCAACGCATCTTGGCGTTCGATCAGCGAGTAGGCGACATCGGTCAGGTCGTGTAACGCGGTCTTGCGTTCTGCATTGAGGTCCTTCCACATCTCATTAAGCGCCAGCCCTTGGACCACAACCATGCCGAGGACTGTCACCAGCACCAGTAATATAATCTTTGCCCGGACACTGATGCGTCCTAATATTCCACCCATTGTACTGCTCCATCTTTGGGTTAATTTTAATTTCCAAATAAAGGCCGTGACCCGCGAGTTAACCACACCTACGTCTACAGCCCCGGTCCTGCCTTGGATCCTTGTATTCAAACACCCCCGGCTCTTTCCTCTTTCTTAACATCAGGTGGTCTATACCCGCTAATTAAGAGCGGCATTATAGGCACAAAGACGCCTTGATCTATAGGTATAACCCCCTAAGTCAATAATTCCATGAGGTAAATCAAGAAAGAGCACTATTGATGCCCGGCGGCTCACCGGTAGCACGTGCCAAAACTACAACTCATCGCGCACGGCGTTAACCTAAATTGCGGCTTGAGGGCGGCTGATGAGCCTCATCCAGGCGGCGGTAGAAGTCTTGCGGCGGTCCCTTCGGAGGCCCGTCAGTTAATTGTCTACGTCCGTTTGCTTAGCTTTGATTTCAACGCATCGATCGAACCAAGACGCGCAAGCACGTCGCGCGCGATTGATGTCATAAGAGCAGCCAGTTTGGGCGCTTGTGAATCAGCAAACGGCACAGGGCGACACAGATTAACTGCTGACAGCCCTATCCGTGCTGAGATCAGCGTGGAACCCAGGCCCTGACCGATTCGACCCGCTAGCGGAAACGTGAGCGTGTTATCACTAACGCTGGCCATATAGTCCAGCGCTAACTCTGAGCTCCCCGCAAAGGCCATATTGTTAAGCACCTGTACGAGAATTTTCAATCTATTAGGGTAGCTGGGTCGAATGCCGTAAATCTTTGCAATCTCTTCAATCATCACCATGTTTCGCCACAGCGTTAATAGCATGTCCATGGATGCCCAGGGGCTCAGAGCGACGGCGACACCGGTCTGACTGCTGTACGTCTTAATACACGTCAATGCTTGCGCATCCAGTGTCGACAAGAAGTGATTCTCGATATGTTGCAGCGTCTCTTGATCATCTGCATAGCTGGGCAAGGACGCTTGCATGCTTTCGTAACCAACCGCCTGGGGTTTACCACGATAAAACTCCGCAAGCTGCTGCACATAAGGGACGATTTGGCCGTGCGTCCTGCGCTCCCGAAAACGCCGTGCCTGGTGCTGAAACGCATGTACAGTTGAGAGCTTGTCATTATCGATAAGCCACGCTCTTAGCGTCACGGTTATCGCAATCAGTAATGCGGCAACAAACAGCATAAATAGCGCCCCAAGCAGCCAGTGCAGACGCCATATCTGATCTGTCAGCGCGTACATCTGATACAGCAGCAACCCACTCACATAGATCAGCACCAACATTGCCAACCATTTGAGCCCTTTAACACGCTTACGCCCCAGCCGGACGGGTTCATAGTGCAGTTTGCGGGCCTGTGCCGCAGTCGGACTCGCGTCAATCGCGTCAATCGCGTCAGGAGGGCTCGTCGGCAGCTCGTCATCATTAAGACGAAATGTTTGCCCTTGGGTTCTTTGGTCTGGTTCACCTCGACCGTGTGCACCGTCCTTGCTCATGAACACATATCTCCGATTAAGTCTTGCAGCACCTGATCCATACGAATATGCGGGATGGCCTGATCCTGATCACAACGAACACCCGAGGGAGGCCTAAGCATAGGGATTTTCCACGCTACGAACGGCTGCCACTCATCCGTTGATGGAACGTGATCCGGCATGATGGGGTGGATGTAGCCAATAGGCTCACCCTCGAGGTCTACGCCTTTTAATCCGAACGAACCGCGAAGATCCGCTTCATCTGAAGAACGAATGGCGGCAATAGCTTCTGACTTATGCTCTGCACCTTTGTAGGCGGCCTCTTCAAGGGCTTTACGGACAACGGATGAGAGCAGCTGCCTGACATTGTCATGATCTTTGGCGACAACTTGATCAATTTTCGACGCAGCAAAGATGACTTTCTCAATGTTCGGGCTGAACAGCTTCATGATTGGGCTGCTATTCCCGTACGAAAAACTATCGCAAATATTTGATAATGCATGCTGCATATCGGCGATGTACTCCGGGCCGCCGTTGAGCGCATTGATGACATCAACCAGCACAACCTGCCTATCGATCGGGCGGAAGAACTTCTTGTAAAATGGCGAAACAACCCGGTCTACGTACGCGTTGTAGCGCTGTTCTAATACTTTGAAGTAGCTGTTGGCATCCGCACGTTCAAGCTGCACTCGGGTACGCGCGTTGCAGCTCAAAATTGGCACAAACTGAAGCGCCTGATCGTCTGAAAATTTACCCGGAATAAGAAATCGCCCCGGCTGAATCAAGCTTAATGCATGCGTTTGCTCCTTACAGCGCTTTAAAAACTCGACATACTGTCGCTTTAGCGCGGTCAATTTGACTTCGTCAAAGGGCGCTAAAGGATCCAGTTGCTGCAACTCATTAAGGAGGCCGCCGAGCAAAGAAGCACGCGGCTCCTGGGTGAATTGTGCTGCGCATTGCGAGCACCACTCTGAGAAGCTCATGTCCATCAGTGGAAGATCAAGCAGCCACTCTCCCGGATAATCACGAAGCTCTAAATAGACACTGTTAGTGTCTGCCTCCCAGGGCCATGGGGCCTTTTTTTGCAGCTTGATCTCAAGCAGACAGCCGCTGATATCGGTCGTTGACTCTGGCCAGGATGGCGGCGCTGCTGTCAAAGATTTTATGGCGTCACTATAAGGAAACTCGCTCAGTGAACGATCGCCAAGCGGATGAACTTTAACCGCTTTGATTCGCTTAGAGATCCAGGGCGAAAAAGCCCCAAGCTTGGCTTTTTCATGATTAAGCAGCTGGCTGATCAAGCTGGTAATAAAGGTAGATTTACCACTGCGACTCAATCCGGTGATACCGATGCATTTGTGCCCACTGCGGAGCCGATGAAGCGACTCAAACGTGGCGTCAGAACGTTTATCCACAGTCTTTTTGAAGGCCTCGAATACGCCTTCTTTTATGCCTTCCTGGCCCATTAAAGGCTCCTCAATAGAACGGCAAGCTAGCAACAAATCGAGGCTATTGAAAGCCGTATGTTGCTAATGGATTGATATCTTAAAGGGGCTTCGATGCCGCTGCCGGCTTTCTATCAAGCGGCTCTCGCTTGTCCGGCCTGTCTTTGTACCACTGCTCATCGTAATTGTTAACCTTACTAAAAAACCAGAGGGTGCTAAACAACTGATTCATCCCAAACTAAACGATTTAAATGCTCAGACAGGATCCGCCAAAGCATTTTTTAACACGACAGATTCAGACGCACTCCTGAACTATCATTAGTACATCAATGACCTCGCACATGTGTCGCGGTCAACGCCTTGCGCCATAGGATGCCATGTCAGAAACATTTAGTTTTGCCGAACCACACTCGCAGCTTTCAACCATCAAAGTGATCGGGGTCGGTGGCGGTGGTAACAACACCATTCGCCACCTGCTTGGCGGCGAGCTGGACGCGGTCGATCTAATCTGCGCCAATACCGACATACAGGCACTTGAATACCGTGATGGCGTTGTGTCGATGCCCCTGGGCTGGGAAACCACCAAAGGCCTGGGTGCCGGTGCCAACCCTGAAGTTGGACGGTTAGCGGCCATTGAAGACCGGCAAGTTATCGCTGACAGCCTGCAGAACACCGACCTGTTATTTATAACCGCAGGAATGGGCGGCGGCACAGGCACCGGCGCAGCCCCGGTTATCGCCGAGATCGCCCGCCAAGCGGGTGTTATGACCGTGGGCATCGTCACCATGCCCTTCGCCTTTGAGGGCAAAAAGCGCTACCGAATCGCCGAGGAAGGCCTCCACGCACTCAAAGCCAACCTGAACGCATTACTGGTGATTCCGAATCAAAACCTGATGAAGGTGCTGGATCCGACAATCACAGTCATCGACGCCTTTAATGTTGCCAATGATGTGCTGCGTACCGCGCTGGAAGGCGTTGTCAGCCTGATCAGTAAACCCGGGCTGATCAATCTGGATTTTGAAGATGTAAAACGCGTCCTGAACGAGGAAGGCCTGGCGATGTTTGGCCAAGGGGAAGGCCAAGGCGAGCAGCGCGCATTAGAGGCTGTCACCCGAGCCGCAACCTGCCCGCTGCTGCAACAAGATAATTTAGATCAGGCCAGAGGTATCCTGGTTAATATTTGCAGCGGTGACGAGTTCTCGATTGGGGAGTTCACTCAGATCGGAGACTACATCAACCAGCTCATCAGCGATAACGCCACCGTCATTATCGGCACCTCCATCGATTCAACATTGCAGGATCGCTTGACTGTGACACTCATCGCCACGGGACTTGCCGATGACGGCAAACGGATACAACCGAACAAACGCGCACGCGCACGCGCAGCCCTTGCGGATACGGACGAGGCCGATCAGCACGCAGTGCTTCGATCTCATCGGTTAAACGTGACCAATGGCAATAAACACCCTGATATGGTTTTAGACGTTGCCGATATGAACATTCCGACGTTGCTTAGACGGTAGAATGATTGAGAAAACGTAAACGACTATTGCAAACGACCATTAGTCGTTGCTAAAGGGGAGCGCGCGGTGGGGTTCAAAAGAAGGAGAGATAACCGGGATTTTGATCTACCTTAGCCCGTGTGGCCACTGCCGTCCCAGTACCTAATAGCAACCATTTTCCCAATGCCCATAAAGCAAAAAACCCGCGATCAACTGAGTGATAACGGGCTTGACGTTGGTAGCTGCCTTTACCTTTTTTAGGGGCTTCCTGCCGACATCGATAGACAGGTGACATGACCAGTTTTTTTCCTTTCGGCCGTGAAGACGGCTTCGTTTCTTTCATTTGAGACCTCGCTTAAGAACGAGCAATTATAGGCTGTTCGTTGCTGATCGCAACCCGCTGTAACCCTGCCAACGCCTGAGCACTCGTTATTGCACCCTTGCGGAGTCCTGGTTACCCACGGTAATTCAGCCATGATGCGGCAGATCTATTCTCGCGCTCCCGTAGGATGCGGTGAGTTTGCGAACCGCATCAATCTAGAAGTAGCACCTGTAACCTTACCCTACAGGCACTGCCGAAGCCTGCCTGATGCGGTTCGTGCCTCACCACATCCTACGTGAACTTGTATGCCTGTCGCTCGTCGCTGTAATAGCTGAAGATCATGGGAAATAAGGTACGGGAACGACTGCAATTCAACAACAGTCATCAACGGACATTCGCCCCGTTCCGCTATTTCCTAAAATCAGCCATGGATACAACATTGTTCGGCAAGGGGGATACGGCGGTGGCCTCCCTGTCCGGATAGGGATTGGGAAAATCCCCGAACCGGGTAAGCGGATAGTGATCGGCAGTCATCCCTTTGGCGAAACGGTACAGTGCGTCATCCAGCATCCGCGCAACCGGATAAAACAATTGCGTTGATGACTGTCCGCTCTTCGCGCGCTTTCTCAGTTTGTTGATGCGGTCACCGAGCCCAATCGCGTCATCCTCACTCAGGCATGACAACCCATTATCTTCCAGCATCTGTTTTAGCCACTGTTCGGCATCGCCGACATGGCCGTTGACGCTAAGATCGGTATTGCGAAACCAAACGACAGACTTTTTCTGCGAGCCAAACTGCTGCCTCACCTTTTCCAGCTG
Organism: Motiliproteus sp.; assembly: GCA_036964625.1. Lineage (GTDB taxonomy): Bacteria > Pseudomonadota > Gammaproteobacteria > Pseudomonadales > Balneatricaceae > Motiliproteus. The sequence continues at coordinate 35,796 of JBALTG010000020.1, read as the reverse complement.
ATGCGCGGCCAGTGCGCCACTGTCAATCATTAACGGTTGAATCTCGAAGCCAATGCGTTCTAAAAAGTCATGCTCAAACTCTGCGGCGGTCGGCGCGAACGCATAGGGCATCAACAGGGTGTAACGGCTATACGCTTCGGTGGCAATGACCGTATATTCACCAGATCGGTAGAAATTTTGCACGACACTGCACTGCCAACTGAGTTGATGGCTATCCGTGCGCAACGGCTGTGTGCCAATTCGCTTACCATCAGGACTCGGTATTCTGGGCAGGTCCTGCTTCAGCCACTGGGTCATTACTTTGGTGGCACTGAGTACAACGGTCAACATAAAATAATTCCTGGTAACTTCACGAAACATCCTGCGGTTATTGAACAGTTTATCGACGCCCTCGAGATCGCTAGTCAGCGTCATCCCGGCTTGCTGCTACGCCGCCTGGCTGAGTTTAGCCATCACCAAGCCGCTTATTCAGGGTATCGAACTCGACTTCATCCAACACCTCCATCAGCCGGCGTTTGGGTTTGTGCACCTGCCGTAGCTTGCCGATAAAGACCCCGAACTCACCGCTACGACCGCCCCCGTTCATCAGTGTGCGCATCTTGATCATAAACGGCTTGGCCTGACGATAAGCCTTGGGTTTGACCTCTGCAATCAGCGCCATAATTGTCTGCTCCCAGATCTGCAGCGACAACTCCGGATAACGCCCTGTCGCCGCCTCAGCCAGCGCCAGACTGTGCGACCTGGGCACGGGTTGCTGCTGGTACCAGCCAACGGCGGCGTCGATCTGTTGCTCGTGGAGCGCGATGGCGATCAGATCTGCATGGCAGGGAAACCGATCAGGACACTTCCACCAACGAACTCTTGACGACTCGAGGGGTGGCAGATCAGGATCCGGCAGCGGCCAGTCATCCTGGTTGGCCGGCAGTTTGCCACTTTCCAGCCACGCCAGCAGCGCCACACGCACCGCCGGCCAATGCGCCACCTGGTCAGCAGCCCTCTTGACTGCATCCCAGATCGAAAGACTGGGGGCGTCGATAAAGGCGATAACCCGATAGGCCGCAGCCAATGCAAAATCCCCTTCCTGCTCCGCCATTTTCAGCAACCGCTCTAGCAATCGACTGGCGACGCCGGGGCTCCCCTGCTGCGTATCCTGAATACCGCGATAGGCCCAGTCTCTCGCCTCTGTCACCGCCCCCAGCGTCAATAGATGGTCCACCAGCTCCGGATAACACTGGGTGTAGGGCAGGTCTGCGGTCAATAGTCCGGTGACTCGCCCAGGCTCCTTCGCCGCAGCCCAGGCCCGCGTGGCGTACTCAAGCAGGTTGGAACGCTGGTACTGCGATGACCAGTCAAGGCCCCTCTGACTCGGTTTGGTTGTTGGCTTCTGCATTTCATCTAACTGTACTTGATAGTGTCGCGCGATCTGCCCCCAGTCACCGACCGTCAGCTCATCCTCGTCGACCGGCATCTCTTCAATATCGCTCAAGAGCCCGTAGTCGTCCTGACGCTGCAGTTCCCAGAACCATAACATCCGCTCAACAGCGGAGCGCCCACTGTTGGCCATCGCCAGGATTACAACGGGAAAACACTCAGCAATGGCCATCAGTGTCTCGCCCTCGTCCTGAGAGTCCGCAATCTGCTCAATCCCCTGCCTGAACAACTGTTCACCCAGTTCAATCACCGACTCATAGCAACCGCGATCCAGCAGCAATGACAGGCGCTCCTCGATACTGGAATAATCCGGTGTAAAGCCCTCTCCATCCCAATAATTCTGCCATCCCCGTTGCTGGAGCGTTTTCCTGATATCCCGCTCGAGTTGGCTGATCACCGGCTGCATATTATCATCGGCCGCCATTAACTGCAGTGCGAGGAACTCCTCGACGGCGCTATGCCGCTGTGCCGTTTCCAGCAACAGGGCCACCAACTCGGTTTTGTCCAGGGACAAGAGTCTGGTCTCCAGCCTGGACTGCAAATCGGTTGCGTTGCGCGTCTCAGCGTCCATATCGGAGTCTGCCTCAACGCTTTGCAATAACGCAAGACGGGGGTCGCTCGCCTCGGCCGCCGCCACCGGTTTTCCGCTGCGCAGCAGATCGTTATAGACCAGCAGCGTCGCGACACTGTGCTTACAGGGCCCCCAGCTATAGGGGCAGCTACAGCGGCTCTGGAGTTCGCCCGCGTCATCAATCCACAGCAGCGTCTCATAGTCATCCTGCCCCCTCACCCGCGCCAACAGGTAGCGCTCGGAGAACATGCACAGGTCACTGACCCGGGTTTGGTAATTTTTACCCCGGGCCACAATCGTCTCACCCGCCCACTGGTGGAGTTCATTCCAGCTGAGGTCTGAAAACTTGGAACTAACAGCCATGGTTCTAAATCCAGTCATTTTTTCTAAGGGTCGATTAGGCTGCTGAAAACCGCCGCAACACCCCTTATAAGGAGGAGGATCCCGGTCAGCGGCTCTCTCTGTCCATTGAGCGCTCAGGATTGGTCTCTGACGCCAGCCAAACATAATACCAGCTCCTTGGATTTTGCCAATTAACGCCCAGCGGTTAAGCGCCCTATGGCCCAAAAACCCAGCCGACCCCATTGGCGAAAATTCCTGCAACTAATTCCCGCCACTAACTAAGGGATAAATCGAACCCGGATCCTAGGAGGCTGACACTAAAGGTACGCAGGATCCTTTTATGAGCCGAATAGCGTTACTATTCGGCTCACATTTCGATCCATTAACCGATGGTTTAAGCAGTTCTCTATGACATATCCCCCTTCAGGCCAGCCCTCCGCCGACCCATCCTCCGCCGACAGCCGCGCGATCTGGTCCTGGGCCTGCTACGACTGGGCCAACAGTGCTTTTGCAACCGTAGTCATGGCAGGATTCTTTCCGCTGTTCTTTAAGCAGTATTGGGCCGCCGATCTGGCCGCGACCGAGAGTACCTTCCAACTGGGCCTGTTTAATGCGGCGGCCAGTCTGATGGTGGCGCTACTGGCGCCGATTCTGGGCGCCATCGCCGACCAACTGGGGCGGCGCAAGGGATTCCTGTTGATCTTCGCCGCGCTGGGTGCGCTGATGACGGGCGGGCTGTACTGGGTCGAGCAGGGGCAGTGGCAGATGGCGGCCTGGCTCTATCTGGCCGGGGTGGTGGGTTTCTCCAGCGCCAACCTGTTTTACGACGCGATGCTGACGCTGGTCAGCCCCAGACAATGGATGGACCGGGTGTCGGCACTGGGGTTTGCGCTGGGTTACCTGGGCGGCGGCCTGCTGTTTTCCATTAATGTCTGGATGACCCTGAGCCCCGACACCTTCGGCCTGGTCGATGCCTCCGCGGCGGTGCGGGTCGCGTTTCTGGGTACCGCCGCCTGGTGGCTGCTGTTCAGTCTGCCGCTGGCATTTTTTGTCCATGAACCGGCCGCCACCCGACCCATCGGGCTATCCGCGCTAGGGGGAGGATTCCGGCAGCTGCGGACCACCCTGAGAAAATTCCGGGCACTGCCGCAGACGTTCCTGTTTTTGCTTGCCTACTGGCTTTATATCGACGGGGTGGGCACCATAATTCGAATGGCGGTGGACTATGGCCTGGCGATCGGCCTGGAATCGAACGATCTGATCACCGCGCTGCTGCTCACCCAGTTCATCGGTTTTCCGGCCGCAATTGTGTTTGGCCGGGTCGGCGAACGGCTGGGCCCCAAACAAGGGATACTGATTGCGCTGGGGGTCTATATGGGGGTGACGCTGTTCAGCGCAGCGATGGACGCAGCCTGGCAGTTCTATCTGCTGGCGGCCATCATCGGGCTGGTTCAAGGCGGCGTGCAGGCCCTGAGCCGTTCGCTCTATGCGCGCTTGGTGCCCAGCGGTCAATGCACGGAGTTTTTCGGTTTCTACAACATGCTGGGCAGGTTCGCCGCCGTCCTGGGGCCACTGATGGTGGGCGGCCTCACGCTGCTGAGCGGCAGTCACCAAGCCGGCATCCTGTCCCTCTTGGTACTGTTTCTGCTCGGGGGCTACCTGTTGACGCGTGTCGATCTGGCTGCGGGCGAGCGCGCGGCAGCGGCATTTCGGGGGGATTAACCGCATGCGGCGATGATGGACCCGCTACGCCTATGACCCGTGACTCAAATGCTCCTCTGCAAACACATGGCAGCACCTTAAGCGAAATGTTTGTTACGTCTATTCAATATATATCCGACTAAACGTAAAATTTATATCCATTAGAGATTATTGCCAGCCCACTATATCTATGCCAACATAAGCATAAGCTTTATTTCGTTAATGACAACAACATGACGATAGACGAAGACTTTTTTACGCTTAGGGTAACCTCATGAACTACTATGCCATGACCGATGAATCGATCGCGGCCGAAATGGGTCGACGCATCGAGGATCGTCGCCTGGAAAGCAACCTCTCCCAAGCAGTTGTCGCCGAAGAGGTGGGTATTTCTGAGGTGACGTATCGCAACGCGGTAAAAGGCAAGGTCAAGCTCTCAGTGCTGATCGGTATCTTACGCACCCTGGGCGAACTCGATCAGTTTGACAGCCTGCTACCCAAACGGCCTTTCAGCCCCGTAGAGCGCATGAAACTGGAGGGCAAAAAGCGCCAGCGCGCCTCACGCACTAGCCCTCCCGGCAACGCAGACAAGGGTGAATCGGAATGGTAGATCAGGGCCACAACATCGCTAAGGTGCAGCTCTGGGGTAAAACCGTCGGAGCCATCTCCTATGAAGGCGGTATCTGCGCGTTTGAGTACACCCCGGAATGGATTCGCAGTGGCGTGCAGATTTCTCCTATCCGCCTCCCCCTGTCCGAACGCATCTATCAATTTCCGGCGCTGACCTATGCAACATACAAGGGCTTGCCAGGCGCGTTTGCCGACACGTTACCGGATGACTTCGGGAATGCCGTCATCGACGCTTGGCTTGCCCGCTCTGGACGGGATAAAGAGTCTTTCACCGCGGTCGATCGCCTGCTCTACACCGGTAAGCGTGGCATGGGCGCCCTGGAATACGCCCCAGCCATCAATGACGCCCGGGGTGGCGCTGAGCCTATAGAATTGGCATCGCTGGTAGAGATGGCCCAGCAGATCTTGGATGATCGAGAGAGCATCAGCGCATCCCTCAACGGCAGTAGCGCGATAGCCTTGACGACCATGCTTCAGGTTGGCACCAGCGCCGGTGGCGCCAGGGCCAAAGCGGTTATCGGCATCAACAAAACCAGGACCAAAATCCGCAGCGGACAAGGGCGCCTTCCCAATGGCTACGAGCACTACCTGTTAAAATTCGATGGTATCGCTGAGCATGCCAAGAGCAAGGAGACTTTCGGAGATCCGGTCGGATTCGGTCGCATGGAATATGCGTATTACCTGATGGCCACGGATGCGGGCATCGACATGGAGCACTGTGAATTGCTCGAAGAAAGCCAACGCGCCCACTTCATGACCCAGCGATTTGATCGCAAAGGCAATACCAAGCTCCATTACCAGTCCCTATGCGCGATGGATCACGCCGATTTTAAAAAGCCCGGTCATTACAGTTACGAGCAACTTTTTTCGGTCATGCGAGAGTTACGGTTGCCGCGTTCAGCTGCCCTGCAGATGTATCGGCGCATGGTTTTCAATGTGGTCGCCCGGAACCACGACGACCACGCCAAGAACTTTGGATTCCTGCTCAAAGAGGGGGGGGATTGGCAGCTTGCGCCCGCCTTTGATGTGGCCTTCAGCTACAAGCCCGGCTCACCCTGGGTCAACTCGCATCAAATAAGCATTAACGCCAAGCGCGACGACTTTACCCGTGATGACCTGATTGCTCCGGGCGCCGCTTTCGCAGGCAGCGACGCGGGCACCATCATTGATGAGGTTGTGGAGATCGTGTCGCAGTGGCCTAAATACGCCAAGCAGGCCGGTGTATTTGCCTATTTGGACAAGGAGATCCGCAGCGCGCACCGTCTGAAGTTATAGCGAGCTTCCCACCGCGTGCTACTGCGGCCCTATTTGTAATTAAAGAAGATAACGTACGCTCTACCCGCATACTGGGGTAATTTTGACAGATTGTGCGGGTTGTTTACGCTAACCAATAGATGGACGTGACTGGTCATTATTAACCCGGCGGGTTAATAGGAGGCGCAAGGATGGGTGGCGCTGGCCAGCGGCGAGGATGCCGAGGCTTTTTTGGGTATTCCGGGTTATCTGGGATACCCCGTCGGATATGGCGTTGATCGGAGCAGGGATGCCGCTCTTTTTACTCGCGAAGGTTCATGCTCAACAGCTTAGATACCTTTCTCTGTAGCGCTGTCCGCGGTCATCCCGGCTGCTCTACTTTGGGGTTGATGATCCCCCTGCCTGCTGCTCCAGAGCGGTCACCAGATCCTGAAACTCGGCGTGATTTTTTTGGTCGAGAGCGCATAGGCGTTTATGCGCCTCCAGTACCAGAATCAGCAGCGCCGATTCGTCGGCGGCGAGCGGGGTCAGCTCGGTCAACTGCTCGGCCTGATAATCCGCCGATGGCAGTATGGTAAACAACTGCTCGAAGCAGATCCCATGGAGCAGGCCGGTAATACTGGGGTTGGGCGAGATGATAATCGGCGCGGGCGCGCCACGTTCCCGTGCAAACTGGGCAACCCGTACCAGCACCCCCAGGTTGGTACTGTCGATGCTAACAACCTGTGACAGATCGAGCAGGAACTGTTCGCTCTGGGGATCGGCAAAGGCGTTATTGAGTAGCTGATTGAGCGCCGGGCTGAGGGTGAAACGGATCTCCCCTTCAAAACGCAACACCCAGTGCGCGCCACTGCGGGCCACACTGATCTTGCCATCGTTGACACTGTTACCCATGGTTTACCTCCCGGTGGACAATGAGCAGGGTCACATCGTCCGGATAGCGTTGCTCCGGAACGATATTCAGGCGGGTGAGCAGTTTGTCGACACTCAGCGGAGTATCTGACGCTGCTGTCAGTAATCGCGCTTTCTGCTGTGCCAGGGTGTTCTCGGGGAGTAGCTCAAGCACCCCGTCAGAGCAGATAAGCAGGGTTGTGGCAGCGCTGAATTCGGTTTGATTGGCGACATAGCGGACATCGTCGATCAGCCCCAGGGGCAGATTTTTGCCCGCCAGAAATTGCCCTCCCATCGGCCCGATCAACATCGGCTCGGGAAATTGGCCTCCATTGCAGTAGTGCAGCAGATCGCTGCGGGTGTCGATGACGCCATAGAAGATGGTCAGATATTTATCCAACTGCTGCTGCCGCAGGTAGCTGTTTAGCCGGGTCAGCGCCAAGGCCGGATCGAGCAGGGTGATATCGTTATCTTGGCGCAGGCTTTCCCGTAGCTGGCGCATAAAACTGCACAGTAGCACGGTGACCAGCGCCGACGACATCCCATGTCCCGACACATCGGCCAGGTAGAAACCCTGATGATCGCTGTCGATGCTGAAATAGTCGACAAAATCACCGCTCAGATGCAGCGAGGGCAGCAGGCAACGCTCGAACCGGTACTGGCCGAGGACACCGCTGACCGGGGGCATCAACTGCATCTGCATGGTCCGGCCCGCTTCGGCGTCCTCCTCCAGCTGCTGCAGGTATTCGCGCATTTCGTGATTAACCTGCTCCAGCTGCGTCTGGTAGTGCTGGTTGTCGCGAATCAGGCGTGCTTTTTCCAGCGCAGCGACCACCGCATGTTCCAGCACGATCATGTCGGGGATCGGTTTGGCAATAAAATCCCAGGCGCCTTCGCGCAGCGCCTCTACCGCGTCGCCGAGCACACCGGTCCCCGATACCACGATCACGGGTAGCTCGGGGTATTCCTGGTGCAGGGTGCGAACCAGTTCCAGGCCGTTGAGGCCCGGCATCCAAAGATCGCTTAAAACCAGATCGGGAGTCGATTGGCGTATTCTTGCCAAGGCGTCGCTGCCGTTGTCGCTACCCTCTACCTGGTAGCCGCTATCCTCCAGATAACTGACCAGATTAAAGCGCACGGCCGATTCATCCTCAACCACCAGGATCCGCTGTAGGGGGGCGATATCTGTACGTACAGGGAGGTTATACATGCAGTAGCCTGCGCACGGCATCCGCTAGCAGGCTCAGATCTGCTTGCGGTTTGCTGAACACCTCTGCATCGGTAATACCGAGCTGGCGCAGTGCCTGCGGTACGCTATAGCAGGTGGAGCCGGTATGGATCAGGTAGCGTGCGGCGGGTAGCAACTGGTGCAGTGTGAGTGCCAGTCGGTTGCCATCGATACCAGGCAGACGTATATCCAGGATGCAGACATCCACGTTAAGGCCTGCACCTACCATCACCAGCGCCTCCTCACCACTGCCCGCGATATGCAGCTGCATTCCATCATCTTCCAGATAGGAGACCAGTCCCAGACAAAGAGCGGGTTCATCATCGACTACCAGTACCCTTGGGGTCATCGGCTTAACCTTTCGTCTCCAAGGAGGTCCCCTGGCGCGGCAACCGCAGGATAAAGCGGGTGCCTGCGCCGGGGGCACTCTCGACCCAAAGGGTGCCCTGATGCTGCTCGGTAATAATAAAATAGGCGACCGAGAGGCCAAGCCCGGTGCCCTGACCGACGGGTTTGGTGGTGAAAAACGGCTCGAACACCCGTTTGCAGGTCGCTTCATCCATGCCGGGGCCATTATCGATCACTTCGATACTCAGACACTGATCCTCCTCGCGCAGCTTCAGGATCAGCTGAGGCTCTTGGCCCTTCATACCGGCGCCCATCGCCTGGGCCGCATTCTTAACCAGATTTAACAGCACCTGCTCGATCGCTACCCGGTCACACTGGAGTTGGTCGGACTGCAGTTGAATATCGCGAACGATGTTGACCCGGCGGAAGTCATAATCTTTCTTTAAATCGTAATCGTGACTGGCCAGACGCAGGGTCGTCTCCACCAGCTCCACCAGACTGGTCGGTTCAAATGAGGAGGAGCTGCGGCGACTGTAGGTCAGCATATCGGCCACAATTTGGGTGGCGCGCTCGACCCCTTCGCGTATCCCTTGTAGAAACTGATGGATACCGCGCTGCTCCATATAGGTATCCAGCAACGCCAGATCCAGCCCCAAGGCCTCGGCGGTCTGACGGTTCTGGGGTAGCTGGTCGGAGAGCCTCCGGGAGAGGTTTTGACACCCCTGGGCGATAATGCCCAGCGGGTTGTTTATCTCGTGCGCCATACCTGCCGCCAACCCTCCCACCGACAGCATCTTTTCGGTCTGGACCATCATCGTCTCCATCCGTACCCGCTCACTGATATCATCGATACGCACCGCCGCTCCGCTGCTGCCGTTTGTCACCAGAGGGTAGATCATCACGTCAACATAACGAACCTCTCCAGCGCGCGGGACCGCGACCCGCTGGCTGGTGACCAACTCACGCTGGTTGATCGCCCTGTCGATCTGCACCATCGGTTGGTGCAAATAGGGAAAACAGTCTGCGAACAGGCGTCCCTGTGCCTGTTCGGCACTGATCCCGGTCTCCTGGGTCGCGATCTGATTCCAGTGGGTAATCAGTCCCTCTGCATTGACCCCAACGATTATCGAGGGCATGGAATCGATGATGTTCTGCATCAGCTTACGCGCCTGATCCAGTTCATTGCGGGTCTGGTGAAGCTCGCTCAGATCGTGGGTGATACCGACAAAGCCGTGAAACTCTTCATGCTTGAGTTCGCCAACCGACAGGTACATGGGAAACACCGAACCATCTTTGCGCAGCCCGCTGACCTCGCGGCCCACACCGATCACCTTGCGTGGACCACCGCCCAGATAGTTCTGCAGGTACTGATCGTGATGAGTCTGGTATTCGGGGGCCGCGAGGCATTTAACGTTCTTTCCGATCACCTCATCCGCGCGGTAACCAAACAGCTTTTCGGCAGCAGGATTGAACATCTCAATCAGGCCGCGCGTGTCGATGCCGATAATGCCGTCGGCGACATTGCCAACGATCGCCTGCACCCGCGCATCTTCGGTCCAGAAGTCGATCCGCTGTGCTTTGGTCTGATATTTTTTCAAGGTGGTGACAACCGCCAAAAAAACCAATAGAAGGGAGGGTGTTTATCTTATTAGACGCCAATCTTGACAAGAATGGTAGGTTATGTTTTTCAACAATGCCCTCGGTTTTGGTGCTTATTATTCCGCCGACCGTCTAGCTAGTGAAGAAACCAGGTCTGTAGCTCTACGTCCGTGCAGGGTACTGAAGGCTACCCCAGGGGCGGTTAACCGTGGCTGAACAGGAGGCTTGAGATTCCCCCCCTCGGTCTGCTGCATCCCAAAGTAGCTGCGACCTTCGACCCTTTTAAAGCGTTCCAAAGGGCCGCGGGAGCATGTAGGGTCTTTATTTTTGCCATTCTTCTACTGATTAAGTGTCTTTCATCAGTCGCCCCGCTGATAGGAACGAAAACAGTCACTGGAGCCACGGGGCAAGCCTTACATTTGCCACTATTAACGATTAAAAGCACGCCCTTAAAACCCCTGCCAGATCGTAGCGCCGTCGGCTTAAAACCCGACCCACATAGCTCCCAAAATATAAATCCATCCCCCTTTTCCACAGTCACGCTATTCGCAGCTAGATGAGGGGAAAGTTCTGTGCAGGCGTATCCAGGGGTGGGGCTGTTCGGTACGTTAAGGCTACAGACAGAGGATTCGTGGGTCTGTCGAGCGTTTTTGGCTGGTCGCGGGGACTGTTTTCGGGGGCAGTTGCTGTGCATCGGGCGGTGGTGTAATAAAAACCCGAAAATCCCTTTCCGGGCATTTGGCCCTGAGATCACTGAAGGGGGGAAGACCTCAGAGCCCGGTTAACGAACGCTTAGAACTTGATCTTCATGCCGGCCAGGTAACCGATGTCACTATTGTCTTCGTCGGTATCTGCGATCTCGGCGAACAGGCTGACTTTCTTCTGCTCTGGGAACTGATAGGTGACGTTGCCATACCAGCCGTTGATATCGGTTGCCGCGCCCTCTTCATCTTTATTCTGCAGTCCAAGCGCGACTTTGGTGGTCGTAGCGACAGGAAAGGCGGCAACCAGGTTGTAGACATCGGCTGTGTCTTCCATGGAGCCGTAATCGGCGCCAAAGGAAGCAAAGCCGGCGTCATAGACCGCGCTGACCGCCCAGGTATCAACGGACGCTGTCCCTGCAGCCTGGTAATACTGGTACCCGGCAGCAAGCTTGAAACCCGCCACGGAGGTTGCGACAAACAGGTCGGTAGACCGGTTGCCGTCACTGCTGGCGTTGCCTTCGGCTTCCAGATCGGTGGAGACCGAGAGATATAGGCTGTCGAACTGGGCATCGACCCGAATCACATCGTCACCGGCATCGTCATTCAGATCGAATATGTCATCCTCAACCACCGTTTCGTAGGCCTTCTCGACGCTGAATTCATCAGTGGAGTAGTTCTGCTTGCCAAATCTTACCGCAGCCACACCAAAGTCCAGTCCGAGGTAAGCCTCCTCGAGACGGCCACCGTCAGCGGCATCGGAACCGGCATTGTTAGCCTCCTTGTCAAAGCTGAAGTCCAATTGACCAAAGGCGGAGAGGCCGTCGCTCAAGGCATAGGTCACTCTGTTTTTTAGTTCAAGGTCGTCAAATTCAAGATCCGTTTTATTATCATCACCAACTTTTTGGCGTAATTGAACTTGCCAGTCGCCCTTCAAGTCGTACTTGAGGCCATTACCTTCATAAACCGTGGCTGCGTTGACAGAGCCAACCGCAGTGATACTGGCTACAGCAGCAGATAATAGGATTTTTTTCATTTTTATCTCCAATTAATGGGCGAAGATTTAGTATTCACACGGATCTGAAAGCGTCAGATCCGTGCATATCGAAGCCAAGACGGCCGACACATTGAGCAATCAATGCGTTGAGATTGGGTGTGTACAATTAGTTGCGAAGCGGTTTGCGCTCACTTGCCAGGTTCTAGTCGTGACAGGGGCGGTTGCGTCAGTCCGGCCTAAGGGGGCATAGCCCCCGGTTGCGGGTTAAAGCAGGCCTATTTAAGGCTGTCCCATGCCCCCCTGGGCCGGGTTTTATCCGACAACGATCAGACCGCCCTTTATCGCCCTTCGGCCTCGTTCATCGCCACTTCGGGTCCTTTCGGCCGGTTGATCCAGCGCCACAGGGCTCCCAGCAAGGGTAAGGACAACACCAGCACTGCGATCAGGGTAATGCTCAGGGTCAGTGGCCGCTCCCACAGGAACGTAAAGCTGCCGTCACTCAGCACCAAGGAGCGGCTCAGGTTCTGCTCCATGATGCCGCCGAGAATGTAGCCCAGCAGCATCGGCGCCATCGGGAACTCCAACAGCTTCAGAAAGATCGCCGCGATGGTGATAAACACCATCATGTGGATGTCGAAGGTGTTGAAGCTGACCAGGTAGACACCGGTGATCGAGAAAAATAGGATCAACGGAATCAGGATCGGCCGCGGGATCGCCAGCAATCGCGAGATATAGGGGATCAGCGGCAAGTTGAGGACCAGCAGCACCAGGTTACCGACATACATCGAGATGATCACCGACCAGAAGACTTCCGGGTTATCGACGAACAGCCGCGGTCCCGGCTGAACGCCAGCGGCGATCAGGGCGCCGAGCATGATAGCGGTGGTGCCGGATCCTGGAATGCCCAGCGTCAATAGCGGTACGAAAGAGCCAGTGGAGGCTGCGTTGTTGGCCGTTTCTGGCGCAGCCAGGCCGCGCAGCGAACCCTTGCCGAATTGCAGTTTATTCTTGGCCGACGCCAGATTGCGCTCCATGCCGTAGGCCAGAAAGGACGCGATAGTCGCGCCTGCGCCCGGCAGCACGCCGATCAGAAAACCGAACAGCGAGGAGCGGCCGACCGTAGGCGCGACCTCTTTGATCTCTTCACGACTGAGCTTCATGCTCCCTAACGAGGCCATGTCGATCTCGGGTTCTTCGTCCAGATACTTGCGGTTGAGCACCGTCATGATCACCTCGGTCAGGGCAAAGGTGGCCATCGCCAGCAGCAGGAAGCTAACCCCGTCGATCAAATTAACGCTGCCGAAGGTGAAGCGCGGCGCGCCGGTCATGATGTCGGTGCCTACGGTGGCGATCATCAGCCCGAACACGGTCATCAGCATCGCCTTGACCACCTGCCCCTTACCGGAGAAAGCCGCCACGGCAGTCAGCCCCATGATCATCAGGGCAAAGTAATCGCTGGACTGAAAACTCAGCGATACCGCCGCCAGCGCGGGAGCGGCGAACAGCAGGATGATGGCGCCGACCGTGCCGCCGGTGAAAGAGCAGTAAGCCGCCAGCGCTAGCGCTTTACCGGCCTGCCCTTTCTGGGCCAGCGGGTAGCCGTCGAAAGCGGTGACCACGGTGCTGGCACAACCGGGGGCATTGATCAGGATCGACGCAGTGGAACCGCCAAATACCGCACCGTAATACACCCCCGCCATCAGGATGATGCCCGAGGAGGGATCGATGCCATAGGTGATCGGGATCATCAACGCCACGGCTGAAATAGGTCCCAGCCCCGGCAGCATGCCGATAAAGGTACCGGCGAAACAGCCCACCACCACCATCATCAGGTTAAAGGGCATCAGCGCCGTACCGAGTCCGGTAAAAATTCCGTCTAACATGGGATTAGCCTCCGAATGAAAGTATTGGCGTTAAGCCCGGTCATCATTCTGTATCTCGGCATGGGATTAGCCTCCGAACAACATTGTGATAAGACGTCCAGGGGCCAGATAGATATCCAGCAACTGGGACAGGGAGAACCAGATAAAAACAGCAAAGGGGACCGAGGCGATCAGCAATGTCTTGATCCGGCGTTCCCCCAGCAGCCAATAGCCGCCGATCAGAAACAGGATGGTCGAGACCAGAAATCCCAGCCATTCCAGCGCGACAGCAAACAGCACCACCAGTACCAGCAGCAATCCAACCAGAGCGAAATCGTAGCCACCCAGGCGCAAACGCTGCTTCGGATCCTGACGAGAGGTCAGCAGCAACGCGATCGATAACACGCCTCCCAATACGGCCAATGCGCTGGGTACGGTCTGGGCATTGAACGGCTCGAACTCGTCGCCGGGTAACATCGGGATCTGACCGCTGTAGTAGCCATAGGCAACCGACAGACAAAGAAACACCAAACCACCGATATGGTCCTTGGTAATGATCATGGGTCTATCCTCTAGCAGGATTGTGCTCTAACGGGGGTGATACCCGTTCGTAGCAGGGAAGGTGATCCGGTGAGGCAGGCCTCACCGAGGTCAAGCGGTCAAATTCACAGCGGCTTGGCTAGGAACATGCGCGTTTGACCGGGTTAGATTGAGCCGTAGCGGGCCTAGTTGAGAAAGCCCAGCTCGCGCATCAGGTCGCCGACGATCCTTTCCTGCTGCTCCAGGAAGGCGACAAACTCAGCACGCGGCTTAAAGGTCTCGGCCCAGCCGTTGCGGTCGCGAACAACCTTCCACTCGGGGGTGGCGTACATCTGTTCAAACATCGCCGCATACTCGGCCGCTTCCGTATCGGACAGCCCGGGAGCCGCGAAGAATCCGCGCCAGTTAACGAAGCTGACGTCGTAACCCAGCTCTTTCAGCGTGGGTACATCGGCAGCCGATGAGCGCTCATTGCCGGTCATCGCCAGAATACGCACCTCGCCCGCCGCAGCCAGGGTCAAGGCTTCGCTGAAGCCGGTAGAGAGCACCTGGGCTTCACCGGACAGAATGCCGGCCATCGCCTTGCCGCCGGCATCGTAGGCGACGTATTTGACTTTGCGGGGGTCACCACCGGCGGCCTTGAAGGCCATCGCCGCAACCAGGTGATCCATGCTGCCACGGGCTGAACCGCCGGCGATGGATACGGAGCGGGGATCCTTGTTGTAATCGGCCACCACCTGTTTGAAGCTCTGGTATTTAGAGTTGGCAGGCACCACAAAGGCCCCGAAATCGCCAATGGTGGCAGCGATCGGTGTCAGATCGCGAAACGACTGCGGAAACACCTTGGTCAACGAGCGAATCACAATCGGGGTGGAGTTGACCATCAGTGTGTTGTGCTTCTGATCGGCGGTCTCGATCAGGTGCGCGATCGCTTTACCGCCGCCGCCGCCCGACATGTTCTCGTAGGAGACGCTGTCGGCTAAGCCGGATTTTGACAGTGCTTCGCCGGTGCCGCGTGCGGTACCGTCCCAGCCACCACCGGCCCCCCCAGGGATCAGAAAGTGGACCGACTCAACTGCCAGGGCGCTGCAAGAGGCACCTGCGGTGAGGCAGGTCGCCAGGGTGGCAGCGAGCAGCGTGGAGCGCTTACGAGTGATCAAAGTGGATATCATGGCGGTAACCTCGGTGTTGTTTTTGTAAGGGGCTGTACTGTGTGATCTGGATCGCACTGGGATACAGCTTAGGCTTCCGACTGACGCACTTAAATATTCTGAATATAAAGGCTTTTTGTTCTATAAAGAGCATTTTGTGCATACTGTTCACGAGAGCTGCGCCGCTCGATCGGCTATGCTGTTAAGCACTGACAAGAGGTAGAAGTAGGATGTTAATGAGCGGTTCCCCGGCGTGGCGGTGATGTCACTGCGCAGGCTAAAACTCAAGACCCGCATGGTGTGGGTGCTGGGACTGGTGGCACTGCTGCAAACCATCTCCATAGGCATGTTTGCATTGCATTATCTGAGTCAATCGCTGGAGGAGCAGATGGGGCAGCGGGCGCTGCATGTGGCCAAGACCATCGCTGCGATACCGCAGATTATCGCTGCGGTAGCGACGAGAGATACGGCCACCCTGCAACCGATCAGTATAGATCTGGCCAGTAAAACCGAAGCGCACTTTGTGGTGATCGGCGATGCCCAGGGGGTGCGACTGGCTCATCCCAACCCGCAGCGCATTGGCAGATCGATGTTTGATGACGATGGTGATGACAATGCACCGGTGCTGGTCGAAGGTCGCAGCTATATCTCCAAGGCCTTGGGTAGCCTGGGGCCGACCATGCGCGGCAAGGCACCGGTATACGACCTTGAGGGTGAGCAGGTGATTGGAGTGGTGTCGGTGGGTTACCGGCTGGATCGGATCGCAGCCTTGATTCAACGTTACCAGCGCACCCTGATTGTCGTGATCGGGGTGGCGTTTATGATCAGCGTGCTGACCGCATTGTGGCTGGCAACCCATTTTAAAAAAGCGATCTTTGGTCTGGAACCCGAGCAGATCGGGCGTCTGTTTGAGGAGCGTAACGCCGCCCTTGAATCGGTGCGCGAGGGGATTATCGCTATCAATGCCCAGGGCCGGATCACTACGTTTAACCGCACCGCCATCGACACCCTGGGGTTGTCGCCGGACACCCTGCTGACCGGTCGCCCTATCGATCAGGTACTGCCCGATAGCCGGATGCTGGAGGTACTCCAGACCGGCGTGCCGCAATTTGACCAGGAGGTCTGGCTCGCCGATCGCAACCTGATCGTCAACCGGCTGCCGCTGAAACAGGGCGATCAGGTTACCGGTGTGGTTTCGAGTTTCAGACGCAAGGATGAACTCGATCAGGTTAGTCAAAAACTGACCCGCATCCAGCAGTACGCCGATAGTCTGCGCAGCCAGGCGCATGAGTATTCCAACAAACTCCATACCATTGCCGGGTTGATCCAGATCGGTGCCACCGATGAAGCCCTGGGCCTGATCGGCCAGGAGACTCAGCACCACCAGGCATTAATTCATCTGCTGCTGGAGGCGGTACCCGATCCGGTGCTGGCGGGCTGCCTGTTGGGTAAATACAACCGCGCCCGGGAGATGGGGTTGTTGCTACTGATCGATCCGGAAAGCCACATGGCCGAGCTGCCCGAGCGCCTGCCGCGTGAACAGCTGGTGAGTGTTCTTGGCAACCTGATCGATAATGCCTTGGAAGCGACGCTGAGCCATACCGGTGCCGGTGGCGAGGTACGCCTGAGTATGACCGACCTGGGCGATGACCTGATCTTTGAAATCGAAGACCAGGGGGCCGGAATTAGCGCAGCCGAGCAGCAGCGTATCTTTGACAAAGGCGTCAGCAGTAAATCCGAACAGGGGCACGGTCTGGGGCTGCATCTGGTGCGCAACCTGCTGGGATTGCTGGGCGGTAGTGTGGCGGTCGAATCCGCCGATCAGGGCGGCTCGCGGTTTACCGTTTATCTGCCGAAACAGTTGCGAGCAGAAGCGGGTTCTGCCGCGATCCGCGCTCTGGCAGGAGATCCGAATGAGTGACACGATCCGAGTGATTATCGCCGAAGACGATAGCCGCATTGCCGAGATTCAGAAGCGTTTTCTGCAACGTATTCCCGGCTTTGAGCTAGTAGGCATCGCTCACGGGCTGGAAGAGGCCGAGGATCTGGTCGTCGTGCTAGAGCCTGAACTGCTGCTGCTCGATATTCAGTTCCCCACCGGCACCGGCCTGGAGTTATTACGTACCCTGCGAGCGCAGAACAGTAGTACCGATGTAATCTTGGTCACCGCCGCCACCGAAGTCGATACCTTGCGTGAAGCACTGCGCGGCGGGGTGTTCGACTATATCCTGAAGCCGTTGATCTTCGAGCGTTTACAGACGGCACTGAGCAACTATGCGGAACACCTGAGAAAGCTCCGTGAGCTCGATTCTCTGCTCCAGACCGACGTCGATACCCTGCTGCCGCGCACCCTGCAGACAGGTGTATCAGAAATAGCATTGCGCTTGCCCAAGGGCATCGACAGCCTCACGCTGGAGAAAATTCGCAGTCTGTTTGCCGGGCAACCCTCGATCCTCAGTGCCGAAGAGGTGGGCACTATCATCGGCGCCAGCCGCACTACCGCAAGGCGTTATCTGGAATATCTGATTGGTACCCGTGAGCTGCAAGCCAGGATCAGCTACGGCACGGTGGGGCGCCCCGAGCGGCGCTATTGCCGTAGTGGCTCGATAGAGTAAGAATACGCGCGCCCTACCCTCGAGTTTCGATACTGTCAGCGGCTGCGTGCGACCTCTGTCTGCACCCCTTATTACACCCTTTATTGCAACCGGCTGTGACGAGTCCCCTGAGGTCCAACTTTAACGCCCCAGCAACAGCGCCCAGGCTTGCGGCAACGCCTGCTTCAACCATAGCCATTGGTAGCGTAGGGTCAGTGCGCCCCAACCGCGATGGCCGTACTTGCGAGCGCTGGTGGTTATAACCGCACTGCAAAAATCCAGAGCCACTCCGGCACGACGTGCCTGCCACAGCAGCAGGTGATCTTCACCATAGGGCGCCTGCTCGTTGTAGCCCCCCAAGCGCCGAAACAACGGTGCTGACAGACAAAACCCCTGATCGCCAAAGGGCACCCCCAACCAGCCAGAACGCAGATTGGCACCCCGCGCATTAAGCGTCATCGGTCCGGTGCCATCGCGGCCAAACGCCAGCCGGAAAAAGTGCAACGCGTCGGGACGCTGCTGAATCGCATCCTTTAATTGCGCAACCACCCAGGGACAGAAGCCGCTGTCGACATGGACAAACCAGAGATTCTCACCCTGGGCCGCGCGCGCACCGGCATTAAGCTGCTGGGCACGACCGGTCTCCGCCTGGAGCCAACGTAGATTTGGATGACGAGACAGCGCCGGGGGTAATTGAAACTGCTGCTGCAGCGATGCAGATTGCGCGCAGCAGACCAGCAGAATTTCGCTACCCTGGGGTAGCAACAACAGATCAGCCGCCAACCGCCCCAACCCGCTTTCAGCCGGGCCCAACGGCACGATCACCGACAACAAAGGCCGCTTGGGGGAATCACTGCGCCAGATTGTATCGGCTGACGTCGATTGTTCGGTAGCCAGGTTCAACGCTTAAGCAGTTCCAGCAGCGCCCTTTTGTCATCATTAAGATGCTCAAGGGGTGTCATGACCGCGCAATCGAGCGCCTGCCGACAACGACAGGGGGCGGCATCAAGCCGTTTCGCGTCATCCCGAATCAACTGATGCAGCACCGTCTTAGCCTGCTCCAGGCTGGCGCCATAACGGGCGATCACCTGGGCCACACTGACATGCTGGGCGGGATCATCGAGCCAACAATCGTAATCGGTGGCGATGCACAGGGTGGCGTAGCAGATCTGTGCCTCGCGCGCTAAAAACACCTCGGGCACATTGGTCATGCCCACCAAGTCGCACCCTGCCGCCCCCCGCAGGAAAAAACTTTCGGCACGCGTGCCCAGCCGCGGGCCATCCACGCAGGCGTAGGTCTTACCGGTATGCAGAGTAATATCCAGCTCCTGCCCTGCCTGTTGCAACTGCGACGTCAGATTACGACAGGTCGGCTCTGCGCTGGACACGTGCGCCACCAAACCATCACCGAAAAAACTCTTCTCCCGAGCGCCTTTGACGAAATCAAAATACTGCGCGGGAACCGACAGATCTCCCGGCGCGATCTCTTCGCGCAGGCTCCCCACCGCCGAAACGGCCACAACCCGGGTGACGCCGATCGATTTTAGCGCCCAGATATTGGCCCGATAGTTAACCTCGGAGGGCAGCAGCTGATGCCCCTGGCCGTGGCGCGCCAGAAAACACAGCTCCAGGCCGGACAAACGGCCTCGAATCACCGCGCCCGAAGGCGCCCCATAGGGCGTGTTGATCTGATGTTGCTCAAGAACTTCCAGACCCTCGAGCGCGTAGATGCCGGTACCACCGATAATTCCTAACACGGTTATTCCTTATTTATAAAATTAATAATGTAGGCGCCGTTTCAGCGCTCGCTGCAGGAGGAGCCAAAGGCAAAACAGCTGTAACAACGATGATGCTTCATGCTGATCCGCTGCTGCATCGCCTCTGCCAGGCTGCCGCCCAGATCGTACTCAGAGTCATCATCGACCAGGGTACAGGCATAAACGCGCATTCGGCCCTGCAGTTTGATCACCATTTTACTCGAAGCACACATAAACTCCCCACGACTCTGGGCAGTTTGGTAGCGGGTCATGCAGTGCTCGGTCACCTGCGGTACCTGCGGATGGCTACCGGGAACGGCAAAGTCCGGAAAGGCGACGATGTTGAGATCCTCAGGCAGATCCCAGCGTCGGAACAGCGCCCGGTAGTGACTATCTACCTCGCTACGCTCTTCATCGGCATCCATGTGGCGGGCGACCGACACCGCAAAGCCCAACTGATGCAGCCGCTGCAAACCCTCCATCGCCTTGCCAAAGCTGCATTCGCCCCGCCCTGCATCATGAAGTTCGGGCTGATAATGATCCAGGCTGATGCGGAATTTGATCAGATGCGCGGCCTGGCGCAACGGCTCGAGCTGATGTAACCGCTGCAACAAGGGCTCGGTACCGTTGGTCAGCACCAGACAGGGACGACGCTCGGCTGCATAGCCCAGAATTTTGACGATATCCTTGGCCAGAAAAGGCTCGCCGCCGGTAAACGAAAACTGCTCAACGCCCAGTTCGATCGCCTCATCGATAAAAGGCACAACATCGGCAAGCTTCACCAGCTGCAACCGTTGATCGCCGGGGCCGGAGCCTTCCAGGCAAAACGGGCAAGCCAGATTGCACGCCGTTCCGGTATGAAACCACAACTCTTTGAGGGCATACGGGTCGATATAACCGCGGGGTTGGTTATCAGGGGTCTGATACCAATCCTGAGAATGGGTTGGTATCTGCTGGGTGGCAATGATGTTCAAGTCGTTCAAAAGAAAGTCTCCAAACCAGTCTAATTCGAGGCCGTATCCGCAGCGCAGGAGTCCGTGTCAGCACAAGCGCTGGTATAAGAGCTGGCACACGCGTCGGGATAAGCCCCGCTCACCGCCAGCGTCTGCAGCAGCCCAAACAGTGCTTGCCGCGCGGGTCGGACATCCGACGCCAGATCCGCCCTTAGACGGGGCAGATCCAGCTCAACATCAACATCGTAACTCGGCTCCATATAACTCAGCCGTAATCCCTGCTGCTGACAACAGCCCGCCAGGGTTTCGCCCAGCTGATCGGTACTCCAGGGCAGCTCGATCAATGCGACCGGCCAGGGGTGTGCGCAGGCCATGATCGTAACCCCGCCATCGTCTGCCGCGCTCAGTACCACATCGGTATGCGCGAGCTGATGACGCACCGAACGGTAATGCCCTGGCGTTAGCGCGGGGGCATCGCTGCCGATATAGACCAGATACCGGTGCCCGAGATTGCGCAGCTGCCGATCGAGAGCGATGATGCGCTGCCCCAGATTACCGTCGCCCTGGGGTACCACCTGGGCCCGCCCGAACAGTTGCTCGGCCCAGACCCGATCGTGCGGATCCGCAGGTGCCAGTACCACAGGCCCTTGCCACGCAGCCAGATCTTCGAGGGCGCAGCGCAAAAAATGCTCCGCCAGAACACGAGCCCGCTCAGGCCCTACGCTAGCCGCCAGGCGCTGCTTACCCTGGCCTATTAACGGGCGCTTAAACAGTAAAACCAGCGTAGCCTGAAAACCGCTCGCAGCGGCTTGCATAATGTTATCCGACACAAAAATCCTTAATAGCTAATTTGTTGATACTTAGACGCAACCTGATAGCAAAGCGTTACAGGTGCATTCAACACAATCTACGCATCGGGTTGCACGCTGTTTTTACCAGGACCCTGGCGCAAAAAAACCTCGCCCAACGGATAATATAGATAGAACAACCTCTTGTTTTAGTTGGAAGTTAACTCCGTGACAATACTGTATTAATCCAACTCATGCTGACATGAGAAGGTTTCCGCATATAACCAATACGGATTAAACAGCCCCGTGCTTATAATAGCCCAACATTAACGCTCACTAGGAATCTGAAATGACTCTCGCTCAGCAGCAACGGTTCGCGGCCTCTACCCAAGGTGTTTATTTCTTTGGCACAACGCCACCCAAGGGCAGCACCGACGATATGCAGATGGACGAGATCGCCACCAAACTGCTGCAACGGCTGGAAAACGTCGATTATGATGGCTTGATCGTCTACGACATTCAAGACGAGAGCAGCCGTACCGATAAGCCGCGTCCCTTTCCCTTTATCGGGACGCGCGATCCACGCGAATATTCAGCGCTGCTGGCGCAAAAAAGCGAACATACGGTGATCACCTATAAAAGCGTCTCGCAGCGTGACCGGGCTAGTTTCGATCAATGGCTGAACCAGGCCTGGAATGATTACGGCGTGCGCAATCTGGTGCTGGTGGGCAGCCCATCAGCCGACGCCCAGATCAAGTTATCACTGCATGACGCCTACCAAACCCTGGCAGAAACCGCGCATAAGTTTAGCCTGGGCGGCGTCACCATCGCCGAACGTCATGCCTGCAAAGGCAACGAACACAAACGCTTAGTCGACAAGTCCGACAGTGGCTGTGACTTCTTCATCTCCCAGGCTGTCTACAACGCTCCGGCCACGATTAAACTACTGCAGGAATACGGCGAACTGTGTCAGCAGCAGAACCGCCAACCCAGCCGGGTCATTCTGACTTTTACCCCCTGCGGCAGCGCTAAGACTCTGGAGTTTATGGAGTGGCTGGGGATCTCGGTGCCTGCAGAGACGGCCGATACGATTTTGCAATCGGGCACTCCGCTGATGCAGTCGATCCGCATCTGTCAGCGCAATCTGGAGCAGATCCTGGATGCCTGCCTGCCGTTGGGAATTCCGGTCGGTCTAAACATCGAAAGCCTGACCAACCGCAAAGAGGAGATCGAAGCCTCGATCCGGTTATTCAAATTACTCAAGGGCACCCTGGAAGAGCGCCTGGCTGCTTGCTAACCACGCATTAGCACTCGCAGCCAAACAAGACCGCATGTATCAGCACACCAGGAAAAGAGGGTCATCGATACCGACCCGTGAAAGGGATGAGGCGTAGTGCCTCATCCCTTTTCTGCACATATCAGCAGCCTGTCGGACTTAACGCTGATCTACTCGGCAACCGCTCCTGCGTTGCTCTACCTCCTGCATCCATGCAGTCGTGCAGGAAAGCCGACTTTGGCCATTTTTCACCCTCTTTTTCGTTTAATAGAACCACTATTAGCCTCAAAAGAGTTCGAAAACTGTCTCAAATCGGCCTTCCCCTCGTGACGACCGGTCAAGTCCGACAGGCTGCTAATTTTCTACTTCCGCTCAGATCGCTTTAGCCTGCGCCACCGCGTTACCGATATAGTTATGTGGTGTCATCTCGCGAATCGCCTGCTTGGCGTCTTCCGGCAGATCCAGAGGCTCAACAAACTCGGCCAGAATCTCCTTGGTGATGGTGTTGCCACGGGTCAGCGCCTTGAGCTTCTCGTAGGGCTCATCGATGCCGTAACGGCGCATGATGGTCTGGATCGGCTCCGCCAGCACTTCCCAGCTGTTATCCAGATCAGCATTGATCCGCGCGGCGTTGAGCTGCAGCTTGCTGATCCCTTTGAGAGTGGCCTGGTAGGCGATCAGACTCTGGCCAAAGCCAACGCCCAGGTTACGCAGCACGGTCGAGTCGGTCAGGTCACGCTGCCAGCGTGAGATCGGCAGCTTGGTGGCCAGGTGCGCCATGATCGCGTTGGCGATACCCAGATTGCCTTCTGAGTTTTCGAAGTCGATCGGGTTGACCTTGTGCGGCATGGTGGATGAGCCCACTTCACCCGCGATAGTGCGCTGCTTAAAGTAACCCAGCGACACGTAACCCCAGATATCACGATCGAAATCGATCAGAATGGTATTGAAGCGCGCGACCGCATCAAACAGCTCGGCGATGTAATCGTGCGGTTCGATCTGGGTGGTGTAGGGATTCCAGGTTAGCCCAAGACTGGTCACAAAACGTTCGGCACTGGCCTGCCAATCCACGTCAGGATAGGCCGACAGGTGAGCGTTGTAGTTGCCAACCGCACCATTGACCTTGCCCAGCAGCTCGACCGCCTGGACCTGCTGCAACTGCCGCCGCAGACGCGCCACCACATTGGCCATCTCTTTGCCCAACGTGGTCGGGGACGCTGTCTGGCCGTGGGTGCGAGACAGCATCGGCTGCTCGGCAAAATCATGTGCCAGGGTGGCGATAGCATCAATCACCTGCTGCATCTGCACCGCAACCACCTCATCCCGCGCCGTGCGCAGCATCAGTGCGTGGGACAGGTTATTGATATCTTCGGAGGTACAGGCAAAGTGAACGAACTCGCCGACTGCATCCAGCTCGGCATTGTCTTTAAAACGTTCCTTGATGAAATACTCAACCGCTTTGACATCGTGATTGGTAACACTTTCGATCGCCTTAACCCGCAGCGCATCGGCTTCACTGAAGTCGCTGACAATGCTTTCGAGCACCTGATTGGCCTGCTCGCTAAACGCCGGCACTTCAGTGACCTGGGAATTATTGGCTAGTTGCTGCAACCAACGGACCTCTACTTCGACCCGAAAACGAATCAAGCCGTATTCGCTGACGACCGGACGCAGGGAGGCGGTTTTGCTGCCGTAACGGCCATCAACCGGAGACAGGGCGGTAAGGGCTGAAAGCTCCATGGACACATTCTCTTAAATGGAAAGGGATTTGATCAGAAAAAAATAGAGCGAAATTATACACGAAGCCCCCCCTTTTAGGCAGTACCTTAGGCGCGACGCAGCTGCCTGCTATTGCTGCCCTACCCTTGACCCTCGGTCACCTATAATCAGAACCAGATCTGTTGTTTGCCGAGGAGAAGCCAATGCGCTGCCGCCGTCGTTCATTCCGGTTGCGATCACTCGCTGCCACCTTGCTGGGTGGCGCTCTGTTATGGCTGGCAAGCAGCGGAGTACTGCCAGCCGAACCAGAGCTGCGCCTGGTCGGCGCGGAGCTAGCGCCTTACGCCTATCAAGAGAACAACCAAACAAGAGGATTAGGGGTTGAGATTATGCAGGAGATCGGCCGACGCCTGGGACATTCCGGCAAAGTCACCCTGATGCCGTTTAAACGCGCATTCCAAAACGCCCGCAGCCGCAACAATCTGCTGATGGCGCCGGTAGCACGCGTCCCCTCACGGGAGGGGCAACTCCAGTGGGCCATTCATTTTATCGATGATCAGTTTTTTTACGTCAGCCGTGCCGGATCACTGCCGCTGACCCACTCGAAGGCCCGCCAAGGCGGCGTAATCGGGGTTCTGGCTGGCTCCGCGCCCCTGGCGCAGTTGCTGCGGGCAGGCGTTAGCAACTACCTAGAGCAGACCCGAGATACGGCCAACATTGATATGCTCAGGGTCGGCCGTATCGACGCCTGGTTTACCTCGGCGATCCTACTCAGCGCAGCGTTTAAATCCAATCCTGAGCTGGCCCCGGCGGATTTTGTGATCGGCCCAGCCCAGAGTCGCCACTGCGTCTATATAGTCGCGTCCAACGACACCGCCGCCGCGCTACTGCGCCCCTGGCAGCAAACCTTCGCCACGATGCAGACCGATGGCACCGCGCATGAGATTGTAAGCCGTTATCTGAATCTGGAACTGCAGGC
This sequence comes from Motiliproteus sp., assembly GCA_036964625.1. Taxonomy (GTDB): domain Bacteria; phylum Pseudomonadota; class Gammaproteobacteria; order Pseudomonadales; family Balneatricaceae; genus Motiliproteus. The sequence goes on along the minus strand of JBALTG010000020.1, from coordinate 10,484 downwards.
GCTGCTGGATGCCAGAGAAAGGGCTGGCGACGACTGCGAACAACACTAATCATCTGCTTGCAGCAACTAGCTGGCAGGATGGACGGCACTTCAGATACAATCAACTATTGATAATTACACCAATTATAACCAAAGGATAAAACAGTGATTTTTACCCCCTGTAATGGAAATTGCACCGACCAAGGCAGCCACTGTGAAGGCTGCGGCAGAACTCACGAAGATGTCGCGACAACCCGGAAGCTAGCCAAGGAGATCGTTGGCTACATCCAGAAAAAAGAGTATGAAAACCCGCAGGACCTGCTTAGCGCATTGGGGCGCAGTGTCGAATTCCAACTAAACAAGGCAGCAGAAAGCGCCAAGCTCTGAACCTCAGCCTTAAGGCCTCTCGGCCACACGAGCCGAGCCCTCTGTTCTTGTAATTTTTTATACCTGTTTCAACGTATTAGGGCTATGCTACCGGCATGGCCTCTTTATTAAAAAGACACCTAAATACAGGCAGGACAAAGGAATGCTTGACCACTCCATCAGCGCAACTATCCTGCAGATTCATGAGGGGCTGCGTGATCGCTTCGAACACCTGTGCCGCATCGCGGTGGCCATCTACGACCAGCCCAGCGACACCCTCAAGACCTTTGCCCACAGTACCCACGGGGAAGCACCGCTGACCTTCTACGAGGTAAAGCTGTCGGACGTGCCCTCGCTGCAACAACTCGCCGAAAGTGGCCAACCCAGGGTGCTGGACGACCTGTCGGTGCTACAGGGATCTCCGTCGGAGCACAGCCACAAAGTAATGAACGCCGGCTACCACTCCAGCTACACCGAACCACTACTGGTTGACGGGCAGCTGATCGGCTTTCTGTTCTTCGATGCATCCCTACCCGGATACTTCGACAAACCGACGGTGGAGCAACTGCAGTCCTATGGAAAGATCCTTGCCGCGATTATCGCGATTCAGTTTGCCAACGTCCGTACGCTAGGCGGCGCAGTGGCGATGGCGCGCGAGTTTACCCGCTATCGTGACGAGGAAACTGCCAACCACTTGCGCCGTATGTCCCGCTACGCGAGACTGATCGCCCAAACCATTGCGCCGCGCTTTAACCTGGACGACGAGGACGTGGAGTTTATCTACCGCTTTGCGCCGCTCCATGATATCGGCAAAATTGCCAGTGCGGATGCCATTCTACTCAAGCCAGGCAAGCTGACCGCCGACGAATACACAGCGGCCAAGCTACACGTGGTGCGCGGTGCGGAGATGGCGCAACTGACGGTTGACGAATTCGGTCTCGATAACGTACGCCATATCGACATGCTGCGAAACATCATCCTGTGCCACCATGAACACTACGATGGCCAGGGCTACCCGGCGGGACTCGCAGGTAAGGACATCCCTATCGAGGGTCGAGTGGTGGCCGTGGCAGACGTATTCGACGCACTGACCAGCGAACGTCCCTACAAACGCGCCTGGTCTTGTGATGATGCGTTTGCATATCTATTTAAGCACGCCGGTAGTCATTTCGATCCAATCTGCATCGAAGCCGCTCTCGCCTGCGCCGATCAGTTTACACAGATTCAGACCAACTACCGGGATGCAGCGTTTCTGGATCCAGAAGCCAGCGATGAGCCCGCGCCAAGCCACACCGCCGCGTCCTAAGCCGAACCAGAAGGCGCGCTCGTCATCCTCGTTAACGTGCAGGGCTGATCAAGCCCCCTTTTTTTGGAGGGGGCTAGGAGCAAAAAGCCGTACATTTATAGCGCCGACTATAGCGCAGACAAAGGGCGGTAGGGGATCCGATACAGCAGGGTGAACAGCACCGGCACCACGATCAGGGTCAGGACCGTGGCAAAGCCCAGTCCGAACATGATGGTTACCGCCATGGACTCGAAGAAGGCATCAAACAGCAGCGGAATCATCCCCAGGATGGTGGTGATCGCCGCCATGGCCACCGGCCGCACCCGGCTGATCGCCGAATGGAACACCGCCAGGTAGGGGTCCTTGCCTTGAGACAGCTCCAGGTTGATCTGATCCACCAGCACAATGCCGTTTTTAATCAGCATCCCCGACAGGCTGAGCAACCCCAGCAACGCCATAAAACTGAAAGGCGCGCCCATCACCAGCAAACCGAACGAAACGCCAATCAACCCCAGCGGTACCGTGGCCCAAATCACCAGCGGCGCCCGAATCGAGTTAAACAACAGCACCGTGATGATAAACATCGCCAGATAGCCCAGCGGCAAGCCGCCAAACAACGCCTTCTGAGCATCGGTGGAGGATTCATATTCGCCGCCCCATGCCATCGAATAGCCTGGCGGCAGCGGTATCGCTTCGATCGCTGGCCTCACCCGCTTAAACAGGCTGGCGGCGGTTTCAGCCCCCAGCACATCAGGATCCGCCATCACCGTAATGGTGCGCTTACGATCCCGGCGCATGATCAGCGAGTCTTCCCAGTCGGTGTCAAAACCGCGGGTCACCTGGGTGATCGGGATATAGGCGTTGGCAGCCTGGCTGTAGATCTGCAACTCGGCCAGGCTGTCGATCGTCAACCGCTCGGCTTGGGGCGCACGGGCGACGATCGGTAACAATTGGGTGCCTTGCCGATAAAGCCCCACCTGTTGGCCGGAGAAACGGGTCTGCAGTAGCTGGTCGAGATCCTGCTTGCTGACCCCTACCCGCCTGGCCGTGGCCTCGTTGAACTGCGGCCGGATCACCTTGGTCCGCGCGCGCCAATCATGACGGATATTATGGGCGCCGGGATCGGCCTGCAACACCGCTATCGCCTGTCCGGCCAGCTGGCGCAGTCGATCGGGATCGGGGCCGCTAAAGCGCGCCTCGATCTTGGCATCCGTGGACGGACCGATCTCCATGCGCTTGATCTTGAACTGGGCCTGGGGGTAGTTGTTGGCCATATACGTACGCAGATCCGCCATGATGGGATCCAGCGCCTCCCGATCCTGCACCCGAATGATCAGCTGACCGAAGGCGGCATAGGCTTTTTCCGGGCCGTAGGTCAGCATGAAGCGCGGCGCACCGCGGCCCGTGGTACTGGTGACCTGCCGCACCCCGTCCCGACCGAGCAGGTAAGCCTGGATCGATTCGAGGTCTTTCTGGGTCTCGCGGATATCCGAGCCCTGATATCGCCAATAATCCAAATAGAACATCGGTGTATTGGAGGGAGGGAAAAAGGACTGCTTGACCTGGCCAAAGCCTGCAACCGCGGCGACAAAGAGCATCACCATCAACAGCAGGGTCGGCACTCGATGGCGCATGCTGACATTCAACAGCGCCTTGTAGGCGGTGAAAATCGCCCCCTGATAGAGCTCGGCGTCATCCTCGTCATCGATCTTGGCGTTCGGATTCTCCCTGAACATCAGATCGGCAAAGAAGGGCGTCAGGGTGATGGCGGTGATCCAGCTCAACAGCAGCGAGATCAACAACACCCAGAATAGGCTGCCGGCAAATTCGCCGGTGGCATCGGCCGAGAGACCGATGGGCGCAAAGGCGGCAATAGCGATCACCGTGGCACCCAGCAGCGGCAGGTTGGTCTGGCGAGTGATAGCCAGCGCCGCCTGCAGCTTGGTCTGACCTTTTTTAATCCCGATCAGAACACCTTCGGTTACCACGATGGCGTTGTCCACCAGCATCCCCAGGGCGATGATCAGCGCCCCCAGAGAGATCCGCTGCAGATCGATGGCGAACAACTTCATAAAGATAAAACTGCCGAGCACCGTCAACAGCAGAATCAGGCCGATCAGCACACCACTCTTGAGTCCCATGAAGACTAACAATACCGCAATCACGATCGCCACCGCCTCGGCCAGGCTGAGCATAAAGCCCTGCATCGACTGATCCACCTCGCGGGGTTGGTTATAAACACTGGCGACCTCCATGCCGATGGGGCGGACATACTCCAGTTCAGCCATGCGCTGTTCGAGCACCTGGCCAATCTCCACCACATTGACCCCGGAGGCAAACGAGACACCGAGCAGCAGGGCCTGGCGGTTATTGTAGTTGGTGATGTTTTGTGGCACTTCGGCATAGGCGCGGCTGATCTCGGCCACGTCGCCGAGATAGACCAGCTTGGAACTGCCGGGATTGGAGATCAACAGCCCTTCCAGCTCGCCAACGCTTTGGAATTCGCCGGAGGGGTGCAAGCGGATATATTCACTGCCGACCTTGACGCTACCGGCATTGGAGACCTGATTCTGGGTCTGCAGCAACTGGTAGATACGGCTCTGGGAAATCCCCAGGGTCGACATCTTGTTGCGGGCGATCTCAACAACCACCTGCTCTTGTTGTTCGCCCGCCACGGAGACCTTGCCAACCCCCTTGATCAACACCAGCTCGCGGCGCAGGTAGTCGACATAATCCTTGAGTTCTTCGTAAGAGTAACCGTCGCCGCTGACTGCCAGCAGCACACCGAAAACATCACCAAAGTCATCGATCACCTTGGGGCTCATCACCCCGGGAGGCAGTCGGGGTGCCAGGTCGTTGACCTTGCGCCGCAGTTCATCCCAGATCTGTTTTAGATCCTCCTTACGGTAGGTGTTTTTCATCTCGACGATGACCTGCGACATCCCCGCCGACGAGATCGAGGTGACAAAGTCGACGTAGGGCAGCTGCTGCAGGGCATTTTCTAGCGGATAGGTGACCTCTTCCTCCACCTGCGTTGGCGACGCCCCCGGATAGGCGGTGGTGATCATCGCCATCTTGAGGGTGAATTCCGGGTCTTCCAGCCGACCCAGGCCATTATAGGAAATGACGCCTCCAACCAGCAGGATCAGCGCAAACATCCAGCTGGTGACCGGATTTTTGATCGAATATTCAGCCAGTTTCATTTTTATAGCCCCTGCTCTCTGTTCCAGGCACGGACCTGCATCCCTTCGGCGAGAGCGTGCACGCCGGCGGCGACCACTTGATCGCCAGGCTGGATGCCGCTCAACACCTTGATCCCCTGACTCCTGAGCTCGCCCACCGTCACCGCCGCACGGCTGACCGTCATGGATTCGGGGTCCAGCTTCCAGACATACCGCACCTTGCTCGACAACGGGACATCTTCGGCGGCGAAGACCGCACCCACCGGCAACAATAAACCGTCCTGGCTGAGATCGGTGACTTTGGACAGATCGATACGGAGCGTGGCGCTCATCCCCGGGAGCACGTTAAAAGCGTCCGGCTCGGGCAGGGAGAAAACCACCTTATAGGTCAGCGTGGAGGGGTCGGCCTGGGTGTCCCACTCTTTGACGGTGACCAGAAACTCCTGACCGGGGTGAGAATCGAAGATCACAGTCGGCTGATAGCGACTGTCTTTATTGATCCTTGAGACGATATTCTCTGGCATCTGCACCGAGATATCGACCAGATCCCGGGTCTGCAGCGCCAGCATGGTCTGCTTGGCCTGAATATTTTCATGCTTTTCAACCAGCACCTTGGCGATGCTGCCCGCATAAGGAGCGCGCAGGTAGGTGTATTCCAGGTCTGCCTTGGCAACATTAAGGGCAGCCAAAGCCACCGCCAGGTTTGCCTTAGCCTCGTCATAGCTGGACTGTGCCATCAGCTTTCGCTCCAGCAAGGATTTGGCCCGTTGAAACTGGGACTCGGCCAGCGTATAACGTGCCTGGCGGTCATCCAGGCGCAGCTTGAAATCTTTAGGATCGAGCCGGGCCAGCAACTGCCCCGCTTGTACGCTATTACCTGCCTTGACCGGAAATTCGATGATCTGACCACTGACCCGAAAGGCCAGCCTGGACTCGGCATTGGCTTCCACCTCCGCGGGAAAGTTACGCATATTTTGGGAGGCAGGGTCGGCCACCTGAAAGATCTTGGCCGGGCGGATCACCGGCGCAGAAGAGTTACTGTCGGGCTGTTCGCCGCAACCCAGCAGGCTGAGCAGCAGGCATAGGGGCGCGGTGAATTTCAGGGCAGCGGGGAGTCGCAATGGGGCGGCACCAGAACGCCGCCGTGACCTAGCAGGAGTAGCCATAGTAAAACTCGTGTTTGGCTTGCGGCATTGCAAGCCCGATTGAAAACAGGGTCGAAAAAAGAGCTCGAACAAAGAGCCGAATCGCCTGCCGGAAAAATCTCCGCTGGCGATCTTAGGGCTGCTAAAAACTAACAATAGCCCAGCCAGCAACCCACCCCTTAACCAGAAGCCTGCTCTCGGACAAAACTACGCGGTGAAGAATACAGACCAACAGGTTAAAATAATATTTACTTAATCTTGCCAACTTATTAAGAAATATTTATATGACACTGGAACAGCTACGCACCCTGGAGCGCATCGTCGAATACGGCTCCCTTAAACTGGCGGCTGACAGCCTGCACAAGACCCAACCCGCACTGTCGATGGCGATCAAAAAGCTGGAAACGGAGTACGGCTTTGCCATCCTTAACCGGGACAGCTATCGACTCCGCCTCACCCCGGCGGGTCGGGCGTTCCACCGCAAGGCCCAGGAGCTGCTGCTCACTGCCGAACAACTGGCGTCCATGGGGCAGCACCTGGGAGCGGGCAATGAGCCGTTGATACGCTTTGCTTATGACCTAACCTGCCCCCATCCGTTAATTCTCAGGGTAATGAAACAGTGCCAGCAGCAGTATCCCGATACTGAGCTGCATATCTTCGGCGAATCGCGCTTCGGCGCCCTGGAATTGCTGCAGAAGGGACAAGCGGATCTGGCAGTAAGCCCCTGGTTCCCGACTTTTTATGCCCTGGGAGACTTTGAAACCCTGCTCCTCAGCCATTTTAAGATTCTTCTGGTTGCCTCACCGGCACTGTTCCGTGCCGGTGAAGTACAGAGCATCGAGCAGCTGAAACCCCAGGTCAACCTGATTCTGGAGGAGAGCGACCTAAGCTTTGACACCGAAAAACTGATGATGATCAAAGGCGTGAGACAATGGAAGACCCGGGATGCGCATACCCTTAAAGAGCTGCTACTGGCTGGGCTGGGCTGGGGCTTTGCGCCTGAAAACCTGGTGCGGGAGGAGCTCGCTCAGGGGGCGCTGCTGGCACTACAACCGCAAGACCTTGAATACAGCATCGATGGTGAGATCCGTCTAATCCGCCGCCAGGAACAAACCTTAGGCCCAGTGGCGAGCATGCTATGGCAGCAGCTAGCGGCGGGTTCCCGCACGGCATCGCCCGCATCCTAACGCCTGACAGGGCTTGCTCGACTAGGCAGCCCGACTGGATAGCCCGACTGGATAGCCCGGCTGGATAGCCCGACTGGACAGCATGGTCGGATAGCCCGCTAGAAGAATCCAATAGAAGAGCCCAAGGAGGTAGGCCACGGCCCCTCTATCGACTGCTGCTTATGGAGTGATGCCTTGTAACCGGTTAGAGTACAGCCATCTTTTCAGGGAGAGTGCTCATGTCTGCGTATGATTTTGATCTATTTGTTATCGGTGCCGGTTCGGGGGGGGTGCGAGCCGCGCGTATGGCCGCAACCAAGGGGGTGCGGGTTGCCGTGGCAGAAGATCGCTACATGGGCGGCACCTGCGTCAATGTGGGCTGTGTACCGAAAAAACTGTATGTCTACGCGTCGCATTACGGCGAGCAGTTTCATGAGGCGGCCGGTTTTGGCTGGCCGCTGGACAAACCGACATTTGACTGGCCGACACTGCGCGATAACAAGAAAACCGAAATTACGCGTCTCAATGGCATCTACCTAAATCTGTTAGATGGCTCAGGTGCAGAGGTGATCGACGGTCGAGGCGTTGTGATCGACGCACATACAGTAGACGTGGGCGGCACGCGTTACAGCACCGAGCGGATCCTGATCGCGACTGGCGGCTGGCCGGTGGTGCCGGATATTGACGGCGCAGAGCACGCTATCACCTCCAACGAGATTTTCGATTTAGCCCAGTTTCCCGAGCGCATTCTAATTGTTGGTGGCGGTTATATCGCGGTGGAGTTTGCCGGTATCTTTGCCGGGCTGGGGGCTAAAACGACCCAACTATACCGGGGCGAGCTGTTCCTGAGAGGGTTCGATGACCAGGTCCGGGGGTTTGTAGCCCAGGAGATGATAAAGAAAGGGGTTGATCTTAAATTCAACATCAATGTCAAATCAATTCAAAAACTTGAAGACGGAACCTTGCGTGCATTGTTAACAGATGACAGCGAAATAATTACCGATGCAGTGCTGTATGCGACAGGCCGTGCGGCCAATACCCGAGGCATAGGGCTGGAGCAAGCCGGTGTCGAGCTGGCAGATAACGGCGCAATCAATGTCGATGAGACATTTCAAAGTTCGGTAGATTCGATCTACGCCCTGGGAGACGTGATCGACCGGGTCCAGCTAACCCCGGTGGCGCTGGCCGAAGGGATGCAACTGGTCAACCAGCTATACCCAGACGATGCCAACCCGAGCAATAGAAAGGTGGATTATCAGCTGATTCCGACTGCGGTATTCAGTCAACCCACGATTGGCACTGTCGGCCTGAGTGAGCAGCAAGCACTGCAGCAGCACCCCAATCTGGATGTGTATGATTCAGAGTTTCGCGCCATGAAACACACTCTCAGTGGCAGCAACGAGCGAACCCTGATGAAACTACTGGTTGATGCAGACAGCGATCGGGTGGTCGGTGTACATATGGTCGGTGCCGATGCCGGGGAGATCATCCAGGGGATCGGCATTGCACTTAAGGCAGGGGCGACCAAGGCAATCTTTGACAGCACCATCGGTATCCACCCCACCGCCGCCGAAGAATTTGTGACGATGCGCACCCCGAGTCGCCGCTACCGTGACGGCGAGGCTTGCAATTAACCTAGGAGCCTCCTGGTAACCCGCTGAGTGAACAGCCCCTGTTAAACGGGGTTAGTCCTGATGTACTGCTGCAGCACCCGCCTGAGTTCTGCAGCATGAAAGGGGTTGTTCTGATCCTGCGCGTGGCGGATATCATCGATCATGATCCGCCTCATTTTACGCGGCCCATTGCCTTGTTGAACCAGCCCCTGACCGTAGGCCAGGGCCAGAATCTGACTCATCTGCTCGTGTTCTGAAATAGCATCGACCGCATCCTGATCCAGCTCGCTCCAGTCCAGACAATCCTTATAGGTCAACATATTCTGCTCCATTCGTTCAGTTAGAGATATCGATGGGTGGCATTACAACATAATAACCATAGATGATGCCCGTCAATGAGCAAGCGGCAGCACCATTTAAGAACAACTCACAGCCTCTTACTTGGCAAAAGCCCCAGCGCCAGGCGCACCGCTACCGATTAAAGCGCATCAACTCCATCAGTCTCGAGCAGTCAATCCGGCACGTGAAATCAAGCCCGATCAAAACCGTTTCATTCTGATATTATGCAGGCTGGTTAAGCGTCAGCGATACACATACATGCATAATTTCAAACCTCACTACCCTCACAGCACGCCCCCCAAACCGGGCGAGTTAATGGCCGTTGCAGAAGGCGTCTATTGGCTGAGAATGCCTCTGCCCTTCCAGCTGGATCACATCAACCTCTGGTTGCTGGAGGAAGACGACGGCTGGACGATCGTTGATACCGGCCTGGCTAGCGAAGAGACCACCGATCTGTGGCTACAAATTTGCACCCTGATCGATACAGACAAACCGGTTAAGCGGGTCATTGGCACCCATATGCATCCTGACCACATTGGCCTTGCTGCTTGGCTGTGTCGGCGCACGGGGGCGGAACTGTGGATGTCACGCGCGGACTACCAGCAGTGCCGGGTGCTGTATGAGGAGGGCAATAACGAAGCACCCGCCGAAGCGGTGCAGTTTTATCAGGCGGCGGGATTCAGCGAGTCAGAACTGGATCATTACCGCGCCAGGTTCGGCGGCTTTAGCAAGATGATTCGGGGCATGCCCCGCTCCTACCGCCGGATTAAAGAGGGTGACCGCTTTAGCGTCAATAATCGGCAATGGCAGGTGATAACGGGCGAAGGCCATTCGCCCGAGCATGTCTGCCTGCTCTGTCCCGAGCTTAATATTTTCATCTCGGGTGACCAGCTGCTCCCCACGATCTCTTCCAATGTCAGCGTTTGGCCTACGGAGCCCCACGCCAACCCGCTACAGGACTGGCTGGACTCCTGCAGACGTTTGCAACCCCTACTCCCCACAGACGTATTAACGCTTCCCTCGCATGGACTGCCTTTTATCGGTGGCGCTCAGCGGCTCCAGCAACTGGTGCAGACACACGAGGATGATCTGCAAAAAATCCATCAACGCTGTACGGAGCCGCTGCGGGTGGTCGATCTTTTCCCGCTGATCTTCAAATCCACGATCACCCATCAGACGCAAATATTTGCCGCCGGTGAAAGCTATGCCCATCTACACTGCCTGATGGCCAGAGGACTAGTCTGTGTTAATACCGATAACGCGGGGGTCAATTGGTACCGACGCGCCTAAGCAAGCCGGTCCGCCTGAATTGCTTAGCGATTCAGGATCAATCATCGCCCCTACCGCCATTGCCTGCATGGACGCAGGTATGCCGTTGTTGTCGGGAACAGACAACGGCCCATGGCTCT
>JBALTG010000019.1:0-49546 GCA_036964625.1 Motiliproteus sp. | reverse complement strand
ATCTGACTCAAAATACAGCTCTCTCGCTACGTTCGCTATTCTCGGTCAGCCTCCTAGTCGAAACGGAATATCAGTTCGGCGGAGACGCTTTTGTGCTCAGCGAAACCTTGGTTGAATACGGCGATCTGTGCGCGGACGCTGTCAATCGCCTCCAGCACGACATCATCGCTATGGCCGGTATTCAGCTGGCGTGAAAACTCCAGGCTCCAGACCCCCTCTTTCCAGACCCCTTTGGCGGAAACATCGGCGACGCTGCCTTTGAGGGCCTTGCTGAGGTCGATGCTCGGCAGCTGGTCGCCCTGGAATTTCTTGCGCTGTTTTATCTTGGCGTTTTTGTAACCGGAGCGGCCACTATCGAAGCCTTTTTTGATGTACACAATCTTGCCGCTATCGGTCTCGTATTCGGCGGCATCTTCGATTCTGCTTATGGAGATCTTGTGCCACATGTCGGAGGCATACGCATTTGGGTCGCTGCGAGCTGCGGACCACAGCCAAACATCAACATTGTAGTCGACTTCGGCAATCATGCAGGTATTGAAATCGCCGCCCATATCAAACCGAATTGCGAACATATCATCCTGATTCTTGCCGCGTTTATACCTGTTTTTGCGCCACTTCCAGGGTTTGTAAAGCCGGTTCTCCGAGGCGTCCGGCCAACGGGTGGCGATATAGAGTCGGTCACCAACGATGACGGCTTGAAGTTCGGTAGTGAGCGCCCCGGTACGGTTCTTCTTGTCATCCTCCATAGCAACATCCACCGCAACGTTATGCCAGTCTGCAGGCCAGTCGGACAGGTCGCCATCAATGATGGGGGCCGTGGCTAGCCTTGGCACCGGGATGGTTTGTGCCGCATAAGCTGAGGTGGTTAGCAGCAACGCAGCGAGGCTTAACAGTCGACCAAAATATTTCATAGCAAGTACTCAGACTCTGCAGAGGGGGCGGAGAGTGTTTTCTGGGGGGCGGGACAGCGCCAGCGGATGCTGACGCCTGAGGCTTATTACTTGATGATAATGGTCTCTTCCATGCCTTCATCTCGGTGGTCATCGATGGTGCAATATACCGCGTACTCGCCCTTGTTGTGGGCGACAAAATACAGGTCTAACTGGCCACCGGGCAGTATTTCAAGCGCATCGAAGTAGGGCGCCTTGATCTCTGCCTGGCCATTGACCTGGGCTTTGCGGGTGGCGATGTTTTTGAAAAACTCGGGCGCGGTAAAGTAGTGCTTTTTTTCGCCCAGGTTTTTAATTTCCAGCTTATAGGTCTGACCTGCGTTGAACTCCAGGTCGGTGTCGTACTCGAACTCTTCCATGTTGACGGTGAGCGTGGTCATCGCTTTCCAGTCTGCGGCCTTGACGATCTCTGCATAGTTCTCGACGTAATCAGCCGCGCTTGCACCTGCTGTCAGGGTCAGGGCGATTGCGCCTACTAAGGTTGCCAGTGATTTTTTCATGTTCTCGTTCAGCTCCAGCTGGGTAGGGATTTTTTTAGCGATATTAGGTATCGCTTTTTGTATTTGTCAGTAGTCGTCAGTAGTTGTTTGTTGAGTTAGTGCCCTGTATTAGGCCAACAATGAACATTAGCATAGCTGGGGCAGTCAGCGATAATTTGATTCAAAGGGCCGTTGTTTTCTAAGCGGTTATGTCTCGCTATTAATCCGGCGGGTTAATAGCGAGACGCAAGGATGCGTCAATATTGCTCGAAGACCCATGCGAGCCCCTGAAAATCGAGCAATTTCACGCAACTGCGGCAGATTTTAGGGGCGATGGACAAATAGCTATGGAACCTATTTGTCCATCAGGTTAATAGCTACGTTGTTTTGGTTGGCCGGTGCTACTGGAGTGTCGCTGCGGCTTGGTTTTCTGAGTTAGACCCCGATGGCTGGGCGCTGTTGTTGGTCGCGTCTGTCGATGATAAGACTTGGTTGCGACCTTGCTGCTTCGCTTTATAGAGCAGGTTGTCGGCCCGTTCGATGGTGGCCTCCAGCGCTTCTCCCGATCGGTATTCGGTGAGGCCGATCGATGTTGTAACCTGGATTGCTGCGCCTTGAGGGGAGGGGGTGCTCTGTTGCTCCACGGCGCTGCGAATCTGCTCAGCCAGCGGCAGGCTTTGCTCGGCACTGAATCCGGGCAGAACGATCATGAATTCCTCGCCTCCGTAGCGCGCTATCGTGTCCGCAGGGCGAGCGTATTGGGTCAGGATGGTTGCCGTCATCTTGAGTACAGCGTCTCCGGTCTGGTGGCCGTAGTTGTCATTGATGCGTTTGAATCGATCCAGGTCGAGCATCAGTACTGAAAAAGGCTGTTGCAGCTGCTCGAAGTTTTGCCGTTCGTTGTCTAGTTGTTTCATTAGCACCCGGCGGTTGATCAAGCCGGTGAGCGGGTCGCGGGTTGACTCTCTGTATAGTTTTAACAGCATCAGTAGCTGGCCCGTCTGGATCCACAGAGTGCAGCCACTAATGAGCACTAAAATCCACAGCTCGTTGAGGGTTTCGAGGCTGTTCAGATTTCCCAGCCAGGCCGCTTGGGCAATGAAAAAAGCGCCGATCAAAGCGATGTTGAAGGTGCTCATGGCGAGCGTTAATGGAAACAGGCCTGTAATCGCGATCATTAAAAAAGGGATGGCGTTGTAGCCTGCAAGAGGCTCTTCGGCAGTGCCGCTATTCATGATCACTAACGATGCGGCATAAAAGGCCATCACTGCGGCAAGGGTCAGCGCCAGAAGGCTGTAGGTCAGCGCCGGTTTTTTGCTGAGCAAAGAGGTCAGCCAAAATACGATCAGCGTTGCCGACAGGCTTAGTCGTGCCCATGCGATTGCGGTGCTGTGCTCAGGGGTCAGGGTCATAAAGTCGACCGGGATCCACAGGCTGATCGCCACAGCGAACACTACCAGCATAAAACGCAGGCGACGGGCGATGTAGTCAGACCGGGTATCGCTAAAATCTTTGGAGTGCGGGGCCGCGCTGAGAATATCCCGCAGGTCAATGCGGCCAAATCGGGACGGCAACCAGCTGATGCTGGCATTTTTCAGGGCGGTGCTTGGCATAAGTGTCATCTTTCCTAACGGCTATCTAAAGTCCAGACTGTTATCGACTTGTCGCTTCAATCGGTCGCTATGTAAAGCTCTTACAAGGGTGTAGCAGCCTTGCTTGAATGCAAAAAGATCGAAAATGAGTCGCGCTAATTATATGTTTATTTGGTCATTCGGTGCTCAGATAAGGATGGTGTCGATAATGTATTATCCAGTGTGCCTGACGCCTCCTTAGCGGCGATTTGTCAGGCTTAGGTTGCTGTTGGGCTAAAAGGTTTCTTTTTACCGTGGAAATCGATATGCCGGAGCGGGAAAACCCCCTGTTTTCTGTCCTCAAAATAAAGCTTCAGCGCGTTGGTTACCGTTCTGAAGGCGATCTGCTCCCAGGGGATTTCATGTTCATAAAAAAGCTGGGCTTCCAGGGTCTCTTCACCGGCGGCAAACTCGGGTTGCGCAAGCTCGGCGAGGTAGAACATCTGCACCTGATTGATCGGGGTGATGCTGGTGATGGTATAGAGTTCTTTAAGGTCGACTGTCGCGCAGGCTTCTTCACGGGTTTCACGCATCGCGCCTTCGCGGGTGGTTTCACCATTTTCCATAAAGCCGGCGGGTAGGGTCCAGAGTCCGTAGCCGGGTTCGATTGCGCGTTTGCAAAGCAGTACCTGGTCCTGATAGATCGGTAAGCAGCCAGCGATAATTCTGGGGTTTTGGTAATGAATGGTATCGCACTGGTTGCAGACGTAACGAGGTCGGTTGTCCCCTTCGGGGATTTTCTGTTTGACGGCTGCGCCGCACTGACTGCAGTAATTCATTGGTGTAATATCCTGCTTATGAGACCTATAGTGGCTAAGGATTAGACGCCAAGGTTCTATCTGGGTGTATGCTCGGGCTATGATGTATGAAAAATCACATCCTGATCAAGGGTTGGTGTCGATTCCGGTATGGTTAATTTACCTCAATTTGGTTGCCTGGATGTAGATCTTATTGATCGGCTGGAGCAGGGTGTGCGCGTTCAGCGGATGCGCCGGGTACTGCGGGACTTGCCCGAGGCGGGGGTGCTGGTGGCGTTGACCGATGATCCTCTCTGTCCCGAAATCGTACTGACACGACGTGCGGGTCGATTATCGAGCCATCCGGGGGAGGTCGCTTTTCCGGGAGGTAAACGCGATCCTGAAGACGTCAGTGTATTGGCAGCCGCATTGCGTGAAACACATGAGGAGATAGGCTTGCCACCGGCTGCGGTGCGGGTTATCGGTTCATTGAGTCAGGTAGTGTCTAAACACGGTTTTCTCGTGACTCCCTATCTGGGGGTTATATCGGCAGATGCAGAATTGGTGTCTAATCCAGATGAGCTGGAAAGCTTGTTCAGGGTGCCGCTGCGTTTTTTGCTCGACAAGCGGCAGGTGCGGCTCGAACGGCTGTGTCTCGATGGCACAGTGGCGCATATGCCGCGCTATGATTACCAAGGTTATGTGATCTGGGGGTTGACTGCTTACGTGCTGGTGGAACTGTTAAATCAAACGTTGGGAGCGGATCTGCCGCTACAGCGACGACCGGAAATACTCTAAGGGAAAGCTACTATGATCTACCACGTCGATAACCGCAGAGTGGAGTTCGCATCCAGTTGTCATTTTATCGCCAACAACGCCACCCTGATAGGTTCTGCTTATATCGGCGATCGTGTCAGCATTTGGTTTAATGCCGTGGTGCGGGCGGATAATGAACCGATTGTTCTGGGTGATGGCAGTAATGTGCAGGACGGTGCTGTGTTGCACACCGATCCGGGCTATCCGCTAACGCTTGAGGCCAATGTGACCGTCGGGCACAAGGCGATGCTGCATGGTTGTTCGGTTGGAGAGAATTCGCTGATCGGTATTAATGCGGTGGTGTTGAATGGTGCCAAGATTGGCCGTAATTGCCTGGTTGGCGCCAATACGCTGATTCCAGAAGGGATGCAGGTGCCCGACGGTTCGCTGGTAGTGGGTAGCCCGGGTCGGGTTAAGCGTAGCCTGAACGATGCTGAAATTGCAGGGTTGCGCGCCAATGCGGAAAAGTATGTCGAGCATCTGCATCGTTACCGCGAAACCCTGGTTCAGGTCGACTGACGACGATGCTGTGCTTTGGAGGGCAGGGCTACTAGCCCTGCTCGTTAGTCCTGCTCGTTAGTTCTGTTCTAGGGGTGCAGAAACCCGGGCCATCTTAACCAGGTTGTCCTGGGTCTGGATGGTTTCGATGCGATGCTTGCCAATGGTCAGGCAGATGTTGGTTTCTGGGATAAATTCCAGCTGCTCGGTGATGAGACCGTTGAGCGTTTTCGGGCCGTCAACAGGCAGTTTCCACTCCATCGCTTTGTTGATATCGCGGATAGTGGCAGAGCCGTCGATAAAGAAGCTGCCATCATCCTGAGGATGGATATCCTGGTTTTCCGGTCTGCGGTCGTTGGTCAGTTCACCCACGATCTCTTCCAGTATATCTTCCAGGGTGCAGATGCCCTGGATGTCACCGTATTCGTCCACAACCAGGCCGATGCGCCCCCCCTCCTTCTGGAAGTTGAGTAGCTGGGTCTGCAGTCGAGTGCTTTCAGGGATGAAGTAGGGTTCACGGACCACTTGCAGTAAAGCGGCCTTGCTGAACCCGGATTGGTTGAACACCTTGGCCATGTTGCGCAGGTGGAGAATCCCGACAACTTGGTTGATATCGCCTTTATAGACCGGTAGTCGTGAGTGTTCACTGGCGATGATGACCGCAAGAATCTGTTCATCACTGGCTTCAAGATCGATACCGACCACCTCGTTGCGCGGGATCATCACGTCCTGAACCCGCACCTCTTCCAGTTCCAGTATCCCTAGCAGCATCGACTGATTGTGCTGTGGTAGCAGAGCGCCTGCCTCGTTGACGATGGTGCGTAGCTCTTCGGTGCTGAGGTGGTGCTGGTTGGATCCTTCGGCACTAACCCCTAGTAGTCTGAGCAGGATGCTGGTGATGCCGTTAACCAGCCAGACCGCGGGGTAGAGCAGGGTGAGTAGCGGGCGCAAGATCAGGGCAGCAGGGAAGGCGATTTTCTCCGGATGCAGTGCTGCCAAGGTTTTAGGAGTGACTTCGGAGAATATTAAAATCACCAGGGTCAGGCCGAATGTGGCGATAGCGATTCCCGCATCGCCCCAGAGTCTGACCGCAATGACGGTGGCAAGCGCAGCGGCACTGATGTTGACCAGGTTGTTGCCGATGAGGATAACCCCGATCAGCCGGTCCGGGCGCTCTAATAGATGACTGGCTCGCATCGCGCCGCGGTTTTTTTTCTTCACTAGGTGGCGAAGTCGATAGCGATTCAGAGACATCATTCCGGTTTCAGAGCCGGAGAAGAATGCTGAGCAGAGGATCAGAGCTACGAGAATGCCGCCGAGGAGGCTTAGTGATGCGTCGTCCAAGACGAGGTAGACCTGTGGTTGCGATAAGGCCGTTGATTGTGTGGTGTCCGGTAAAAGGAGTCAAGCGGCCTGTCATGTTACTGGGTGCGAGTTCTCGCAGTCTGTCGGACTTGACCGGTCGTAGCGAAGGGAAGACCGATTTGAGACAGTTTTTGAACTCTTTTGAGGCTAATAGTGGTTCTATTAAACGAAAAAGAGGGTGAAAAATGGCCAAAGTCGGCTTTCCCGCACGACTGCATGGATGCAGGAGGTAGAGCAACGCAGGAGCAGTTGCCGAGTAGATCAGCGTTAAGTCCGACAGGCTGCTATGGGACTGTAATGACCAGTTCTAAAGCAAGTTTGCTGCCGTAGTAGGCCAGCATCAGGAAGACAAATCCCCCTAATACCCACTGGATCGCGGTTGTGCCGCGCCAGCCCCGCTGGCTTCGGCCCCACAGCAGGGTTGCGTAGATGCCCCATGCGGCCAGCGATAGAGCGGTTTTATGGACCAGGTGTTGGGCAAAAATATCTTCAAGGAACAGCAGTCCGGTGAGTAGAGATATGCTGAGTAGGATTACGCCCAGCCATACCATCTCAAACAGGAGCTGCTCCATTAGCTGCAGTGGCGGCAGGGTGCGAATAATGCCACGGATGTGGTGATGTTTGAGTTCGTGGTCTTGTCGGGCCAGTACCAGTGCTTGCAAGGCGGCGATAGCGAAGATGCTGTAGGCCAGAATCGAGGTTAGGATATGGGCGATTTCACCGCCATTGTACTGTTGTGGTGGGGCTGTTGTAAGGCCGATTGACGCAAGGAATACAGCGATAGCGGCCATCGGGAATACGCCGACAAACAAACTTTCTAAGGGTTTGCGCAGGCAGCTGAGCAAAACCAGTCCCGCTACCAGCCAGGCGATCAGGGAGGAGACAGGAAGCAGTCCCAGCTGAATGCCGTTGCCAGGGTGTAGGGTCAGATACACCGCCAGAGAGTGGAGGACGACCGCGCCAGAGCCCAACATGATGACTAAAGGGCGTCGCGTGGGGGATTTTCCGCTAAGACTGGCTGCCTGAATAGCGCCGGCAGTCAGGTACAGGATAGCGCTGGATAGGCTGGCTAAAATCAAAATCATAGTGCTAAGTATCGCCAATTGTTAAATAAGTAAGGCGGTAAGTGTGTCACAAATAAATAGCTGTTTGAATAGATCTGTAGCGGCATCTGCTGTGGAATTACGGGTCGGCATAGAGCGCGGTGTTGGGTTCGGGTATAATATTCGTTTTGCGTTATCAATGGGCTTGTGTAATACGGTCTGTGATGGTTTTATTGCACTTGTTTAACAGCAAGTTATACGCGTTTAATGGCTAGAGGCACACTATGTTCGATAATTTGACGGATCGTCTGACGCAAACGCTCAGGTCGGTTACCGGCCAGGCCAAGCTGACCGAAGATAACATTAAGGGTACGTTACGCGAAGTACGTATGGCGCTGTTGGAGGCGGATGTTGCCTTGCCCGTGGTGAAAACCTTTGTTGACGGCATCAGGTTGCGGGCTGTGGGTCAGGAGGTCAGCAGTAGCCTGAGTCCGGGTCAGGCGTTCGTTAAGATCGTCAACGAAGAGCTGATCAAGGTGATGGGGTCGGCCAACGAAGAGTTGAATCTGGCTGCTCAGCCGCCTGCGGTGGTGATGATGGCGGGCCTGCAAGGTGCGGGTAAAACGACCTCAGTCGCCAAGTTGGCGCGCTGGCTCAAAGAGCGTAAGAAGAAGTCGGTCTTGGTCGTTTCGGTCGATATCTACCGCCCGGCTGCGATTAAGCAGCTAGAAACCCTGGCTGCAGATGTCGGCGTGGGGTTCTTCCCTTCCAGTACCGATCAGGATCCTGTCGCAATCGCCCAGGGCGCTATCCAGCATGCTAAGCAGAAGCATATCGACGTCGTCATTGTTGATACCGCCGGTCGTTTACACGTCGATATCGATATGATGGATGAGATCAAGCGACTGCATGCCGCCATCACCCCGATTGAAACCCTGTTTACCGTCGACGCGATGACCGGCCAGGATGCCGCCAATACGGCCAAGGCGTTTAATGATGTGCTGCCGCTGACCGGTGTGATTCTGACCAAGACTGACGGTGATTCCCGTGGCGGTGCTGCGCTGTCGGTGCGGCATATCACCGGCAAGCCGATCAAGTTCCTCGGTGTGGGTGAAAAAACCGATGCGCTGGAGCCATTCCATCCTGAGCGGTTGGCAGGGCGAATCCTTGGCATGGGTGACATCCTGTCACTGATCGAAGAGGTCGAGCATAAAGTTGACCAGCAGAAGGCTGAGAAACTCGCGATCAAGCTTAAAAAAGGCAAAGGCTTCGATCTCGAAGACTTTCGTGATCAGTTGTTGCAGATGAAAAATATGGGTGGCATGGCATCGATGATGTCCAAGCTGCCAGGCATGGGCAAGATGGCTGAAGCGGCCCAGAATGCCGGTGCCGAAAAAGGCTTGATGCAGATGGAGTCCATAATCTGCTCGATGACCGCGCAAGAACGCCATTTTCCCGATGTAATTAGTGGTTCGCGTAAGAAGCGTATCGCCATGGGCTCGGGAACTCAGATTCAGGATGTGAACCGCCTGCTCAAACAGCATAAGCAGATGCAGAAAATGATGAAAAAGCTCGGCGGCAAGGGTGGTATGACCAAGATGATGCGGGGCATGAAGGGGATGATGCCGGGTGGTATGGGCGGTGGTATGAGCGGTGGTATGGGCGGTGGTATGGGTGGCGGAATGCCGGGTGCATTGCCGCCGGGCTTGCGCAAGCGTTAGATCGGTCTCCGGTCAATTTCAGCTATAGATAATTAGCTTTCCAAGGGCGGCGTTTTGGCGTAAAATTCCCGCCCTTCATATCTTGGTGCTGAGCCTTGTTTAGGCTTGACACTAAAACTAGGCTTCGTTGCGCGTACCGGTCGGTATTGAAGACGCTGGATCTGATCCGGCTGATGCAGTATCGGTGAGCGTGTTTCGGGGTAATACAAACCGTGGGCGATGTTAAAACCCACTCAGTAGAGGATCGAAGCGAATGGTCGTTATTCGTTTAGCTCGTGGAGGCTCCAAAAAGCGTCCTTTTTATCATATTTCAGTTGCAGATCAGCGCAATGCTCGTGACGGTCGCTTTATTGAGCGTCTGGGTTTCTTTAATCCGGTTGCCCGTGGTCAGGAAGAGCGTCTGCGTGTTGACCTGGAGCGCGTTGCATACTGGACCGGCCGTGGTGCTCAACCGAGCGACCGTGTTGCCGCTCTGTTGAAAGACGCTGCCAAGGCTGCAGTGTAATTGATTAATGTTGGCAATCGAGTCTGCTGATGGCTATTGAGGCTAAGCCCCAGAACACCGCTGAAGATCTGGTGGTGCTGGGCAAAATAACATCGCTCTACGGTGTGCGTGGGTGGGTCAAGGTCTTCTCCCATACTGAGCCGATGGAAAATATTCTCAACTATGCCCCCTGGACGCTAAAACTGAATGGCCGTTGGCAAACAGTAGAAGTGGAACAGGGTAAGCGTCATAGCAAAGGCTTGGTCGCCAAACTGGTTGGTTGTGATGATCGTGATAGTGCCAGCGTGTTCTGCGGTGGTGAGATCTACGGCGATCGCAACAAGTTGCCCGCCCTCGAGCAGGGAGATTATTACTGGCACCAACTGGAAAAATTGAATGTGGTGACTGAATCCGGTGTTGAGCTGGGTCAGGTCGATCACTTGATGGCAACAGGCTCCAATGACGTGCTAGTACTTAAAAGCACGCCCCAGAGCGTTGACGAGCGGGAACGGATGATTCCGTACCTGCCGGATCAGGTGGTCAAAGAGGTTAACCTTGAGCAAGGTACCATTCGGGTCGATTGGGATCCGGAGTTTTAGTTCGTGTGGGTAGGAGTGGTTACGCTGTTCCCCGAGATGTTCCAGGCGATCACCGAATACGGTGTCACCGGGCGAGCCGTCAAAAACGGCTTGATCAGTCTCGAGTGTTGGAATCCACGGGATTTTACCCAGGATAAGCATCGGACTGTCGATGACCGACCCTATGGGGGCGGACCCGGAATGCTGATGAAAGTGCAGCCATTACGGGATGCGATCCAGGCGGCTAAAGCCGCCGCAGGGGACCAGGCCAGAGTAATCTACCTGTCACCCCAAGGGCGAAAGCTGGATCAGGCGGGTGTCAGGGAACTGGCCGCGCGCGACAGACTGGTGTTGGTAGCCGGACGATACGAAGGTATCGATGAACGGCTGCTGGAGACCGAGATCGACGAAGAGTGGTCCCTTGGGGACTTCGTGGTTAGCGGCGGTGAACTACCGGCGATGACTCTGATCGATGCGGTTTCACGATTGGTGCCCGGGGTGTTGGGGCACGAGGACTCGGCTGCCGAGGACTCGTTTGAGGATGGTTTGTTGGATTGTCCTCACTACACCCGCCCGGAACTGGTCAACGAACAAGAGGTACCGAAAGTGTTGCTTAGCGGCAACCACAAGGAGATCCGGCGCTGGCGGCTGAAACAGCAGCTAGGGCGAACCTGGCAACGGCGACCCGACTTACTGGACGGTCAGCAATTGAACATAGAGCAACAACGGTTGCTCGAAGAGTTTATCCGCGAGACGGACAACAGCAGTGGCTGAACCGTCCCAGGATTGATATTTAGGAGCGAAACATGAGCAGCAAGAATTTGATTATTCAGCAGCTTGAAGCTGAACAGATGGGTAAAGAGATCCCTGCCTTTGGTCCCGGTGATACCCTGGTCGTTCAGGTAAAGGTCGTTGAAGGCACACGTGAGCGTCTGCAGGCGTTCGAAGGAGTGGTTATCGGTAAGCGTAACCGTGGCCTGAACTCTGCGTTCACTGTACGTAAAATCTCCCACGGTGTGGGTGTTGAGCGTACTTTCCAGACTTTCAGCAAGGCTGTTGACAGCATCGCCGTCAAGCGTCGTGGTGACGTGCGTCAGGCTAAGCTGTACTACCTGCGTGACCTGTCTGGTAAGTCTGCGCGTATCAAGGAAAAGTTGGCGAAGCGATAAGCTACGCTTTCTGGACCAAAAAAGGGCAGCTTCGGCTGCCCTTTTTGTTGCCTGCTATTTGGAAAATAGGTCTGCCTCTCAAGCGTAATCTACGCGTTCGAGGCTGGGCAGTCGCCCATCACTTCCGCTTTGCTCGATGTTGCATGGGCTATTGACGACGTTTCCGCGCTGCATATCCGGGTTTCCGCACGCCTGCATGGATGCAGGAGGTAGAGCAACGCAGGAGCGGTTGCCGAGTCGATCAGGGTTAAGTCCGACAGGCTCCTGGGTGTTAATTCGTTCACTACCGGGTTAATTGCAGATGCTGGTGTAAACTCTGTGTAATCTCTCTTATAAAGTCGCGGATATATAGGAGCTCGCTATGTCAGTTGGGAGCGTCATGGGGCAGTGGAAGGCCGTTTCCGTCTCTGTTTTTCTGTTTCTGAGTTGTGGCGTTTTTGCGCAAAACACCGCCGAGGCTGAGCGTATTACGCGCGCGCCAGTATCGTTAGCCTGGGATGGGCCTCGAACAGGGCCAGCAGCACAGCCGAATAAGAACCTCGTGTATATCGCCGAAGATTTGAGAAACGCGGGCATTCTTGGGGTCGGAGAAGGCCTGCGCGAGGCGGCAAAAGAAATCGGTTGGCAGATCCGTTTTCTGGATATCGGTGCAGCGGAAGCGCAACGGCAGGCGATCTTTGATCGGGCGCTGTCTCTGCAGCCTGATGGTATTATCTTTGGTGGTGGCGATGCCGTCTCCAATAGCCGTTATCTGCAGCAATTTCAGCAGCAGGGGATTGCTATTGTCAGTTGGCATTCCGGCCCTTTTCCCGGATCGATTTCAGGCACTCCGGTGCAGTTTAATGTGACCACCGATTCATTGAATGTAGCTCGCCGGGCGGCGCAGTTTGTGATAGAGGACTCGCAAGCCCGGGCGGGGGTGGTGATTTTTACCGATAGCCGCTTCAGCATCGCGTTGAAGAAGTCCGATACCATGGCGCAGCTGATCCGCCAATGTGGATCCTGTACCCTACTGAGTATCGAGGATGTGGCGCTGAGTAATGCCTCCCACGAGATGCCGATAATGACTAAGAGCCTGCTCGAGCGCTACGGCGATCGATGGACCCATAGCCTGGGAATTAATGACCTCTATTTCGATCATGCGGTCGCAACTCTGGTGATGGAGGGGCATTTCCCGGCAGGCTCCCCGGTCAATGTCTCGGCCGGAGACGGCAGCCCATCAGCGTTTATACGGATCAAGAATCACAGTTACCAAAAAGCTACGGTGCCGGAACCGCTGTTTATGCAAGGCTGGCAGCTCATCGATGAGCTTAACCGTATCTTTGCTGGAGAGCTGCCCAGCGGTTATGCGAATCCTGCCTATCTTGTCACCGCAGACAACATCCACCGGAGTCAGAATCCGCTCCATATCTTCGACCCTGGTAACGATTATCGAAACTACTATCAGGGTATCTGGAATGGCGATCTTCGTTAATGACCGACCTGTTTAAGCTGTATCGGATCAGATCTAAGCTACGGCTGGTATTTTTGATGACCGCGCTGATTTTTGGCGCAGGGGGGGTGTTTTCCATCCTGTTTTTCAACGAAATCTATCTTGCTACCAAGGGGTTTGTGAGCGACACCCTGCCTAAAATCGATACGGCCAAGCACCTTGATATCACCGCGCGTGATATCGATGTCAGTATCCAGCGCTTGATTCACACCGGTGGCAGGGCGGAGCTGAATACGGTGTTTAGCTCCATTACTGAGTCACTCGATCGCCTGGAGATCCTAACCGCACAACTCTCCCAAGAGGGGGGGGGCGAGCATATACTCAGCCTCAATCGGGCCAGCCAGGCGATCCGTACTCAGGCGCAGCTGGTGTTTCAGTTATCCGCCCAGCGCCAGTTATTACAGCATCAGGTAGCCGATCTGAGCCAGCAGGCCAAGCGGGAGATACTGCGATTCTCGACCCGGCTAATGGACGATAAGGCTGCTCAGCAAGAGTTCTTTCATGGGATAAAGGCTTCGGGACGGACTCCGTATCGATCTGTTTTAGATCTGCTCGCGCTGGTTGACGCTAGTCTGCGTGCTACGACCGAGACGCAGATTCAGGAGCAGCGACTGATCGTGCAGGAATGTCTTGCCCTGTTGCAGCGCCTTGTTACCGGTTTCCGCGTGGATGTTGGCCTGGCTATAAATCAGAGTTCAGCCCGCGGCGTTAATCAGAGTTCAGCCAACGGCGTTCTGGATGAGGTTACCCGGCTATTTCCATTGCTCAGCCAGCAGCTGCAGCTGGAACAGTCCATCAGCCAATTTATGCATGCACTTGACCGAGAGGTGCTGCTGTTGTCGGCGATCACTGCCGAGCACTCGCAGCAGGTGTTCGAGCGCTTTCAGGCGCGTGCCGATAGGGTGCTTGGCAGCCAGCAGCAGGCTACGGTGTTGACGCTATGCATGATCATCGTTGCCAGTGTGGGGTTGTTTCTGGTGCATCGACGGGTGGTGGTTCGGGGGTTTGCCGATCGTCTGGCGCTGATTAGTGACGCGATGGCTAGAGTGCCCAGCAAGGCGTCCCATACCCAGGTTGCTGTGTCGGGGAAGGATGAGATCGCCCATATGGCAAGAGCACTGGAAGGGCTGCTGAGCAAGGCATTAAAACTCCAACAGTTGGCGAGGGAAGATGAACTGACCGGGCTTAATAACCGGCGTCGCTTTTTTGAGCTGGCAGAGATTATTGTTAGGCATGTCAAGCGAGACCCAAAACCGGCCAGTATCCTGATGATGGATATCGACCTATTTAAATCGGTTAACGATACCTACGGCCACGATGCGGGTGATCGGGCCTTGCGGGAGTTTGCTCAGACCTGTCTGGCCTTGGTTCGCCCCACGGATCTGCTGGCCCGCTACGGGGGCGAAGAGTTCGTACTGGTGCTGCCCCGCACCCGTCAGGATGCAGGCATGATGACGGGGGAGCGTATCCGCCAGGCGGTAGAGGCGTTGCGGGTGTCTCTGGCTAATGGCGATGAGCTAAGTTTCACTCTGAGCATCGGCATGGTCGAGGTTGACCTGACCTCAACCTCGATTGAAAAGGCGATGCAGCAGGCGGATCAAGCGCTGTACCAGGCTAAGGCCGACGGCCGTAACCGGTTGGTATGTTGGAGCGAAAGCAGCCGCATCCTTGCGCCTGCATATTAACCCGCCGGGTTAATATGCAGGCTTTGGATTAGGTTTGCGTTACGGGTTTGTCGTGCTGGTTTTTTAGCACCCGTTTAATAATATGGTGGCCGATCGGGATCGCCGAGGTGGCGGCCGGAGAAGGTGCATTACAGACATGCAGCGAGCGTGGGCTTTGCGCGAACAGGAAATCATGCACTAGGGTCCCGTCGCGTAGCACCGCCTGCGCCCTGATCCCTGCCGGATAAGGTTGCAGATCAGCAAGTTCGATAGAGGGGCAGTATTTTTGCACCAGGCGCAGATAGCCCGGCTTCCACCAGGAGTTCTTGGTTTCGATCAGTCCGGTCTTGAGGTGCTTGGTTAGCACCTTCCAGAAACCGGAAAAGCACAGCATATCGCGAATATCCCGAAGGTCGATATTGATCCGCCCGTACCCTTCGCGTTTCCACCCCTGAACCGCATTGGGGCCGACCGTCACCGAGCCGTCGATCATCCGGGTCAGGTGTACTCCCAGAAAGGGCAGTTCAGGATCGGGAATGGGATAGATCAGATGCTTGACGATCTGGCTCTTGCTGGCAGGCAGTTGATAGTACTCGCCCCGAAACGGTACGATCTGGAAGTCGGTGGGGATTCCCAGCATCCGCGTCAGACGGTCGGCCATCAGCCCTGAGCAGCAGATCAGGTAGTCACACGCCAGTGTGCCCTGCGGGGTATGGACGCGCACCCGGTCGCTGTTCTCATCGATGCCGACGACCTCGGTGCTGAGGCGGGTTTCGCCTCCGAGCTGCCGAAAGCGCTGCGCCATTTTGTTGCAGACCTGGCGGTAATCGACGATTCCGGTGGTCTTGACCCGAATTGCGCCCAGGCCGCTGATGTTGGGTTCCAGGGCGTTAAGCTGCGCCGCATTCAGCAGTTCGACGTCGAGCTGGTTATCGTGGCAGCGCTGGTACAGAGCCTGCTTCCGCTGCTGCTCCAGCGGGGTAGTCGCCACCAGCAACTTGCCGCATTGATCGTAGTCGATGTCGTTGTCGCGGCAGAAGGCGAGGGTCTTCTCTACCCCCTCGCGACAGAACTCGGCCTTGAGGCTGCCCGGTGCGTAGTAAACCCCGGCGTGGATGACGCCGCTGTTGTGGCCGGTCTGATGCTGGGCAAATCCGCTCTCTTTCTCCAGCAGCAGAATGCGCTTGTCCGGGTATTGCTGTTGCAGTTGCCAGGCGGTGGAGAGGCCGATAATGCCGCCCCCCACCAGGATGTAATCATAGTTAACGGTCATCAGTGTTCCATCGGTCGATGCTGGGTTAGTGAGCCGCTGCGGGGGCAGGTTGTTTTTCTGTGTCTGGCGCCGGTGTTCTGTGTTGCAGCCCGCGACGGCTGTACCAGAACAGGGCGATAAACAGTGCCAGCCCTGCCAGTTGTAACAGGATATGCAGATTTGGCCACAGCAGCAGCAAGCCGCTGATCAGGGCCAGGCCTCGGCCGAGCAGGCCGATCGGTCCTTCCAGGTAGCCCTCCATAAAGCCTGCCAGGGCGTAGATACCGAACAGGGCGAATCCAAATATGCGTAAAATCTCGCTGATGTCGCCACCGATAAAGTGGGTATAGGCGAACAGCAGCGGGATGATATACAGTCCTTTGGCGATCTTCCAGGCGGTCATGCCGGTGGCCATCGGCGGGGTCCCGGCGATGGCGGCCGCTGCGAAGGCGGTCAGGCACACCGGCGGGGTAACGTTGCTGTCCTGGGAAAGCCAGAAGATAATCATATGCGCCGACAGCAGCGCCATCGACAGGGTAACCGGATCGATCGCCTGCTCGATCAGGGTGCTTTTTAGATCGCTGGGTACGCTGGCCAGCAGGGCCTCGGCGTCGGCAGGTGACATCGGTTCGGCGAGGGCTGCAACTTGGTCCGGGGCCACCAGAATAAAGATCGTGCGGGCGGCTTCAGGCAAACCGCCATCGATCAGTAGTTGCAGCAGCTGGGCTTCGCTGATCAATGCATAGATCGCCGGTGCGGAGAGCGTCCCCAGCACAATGTAGGCGGCCGTGACGGGCAGCCCCATGCCCAGTACCAGAGATGCGAGCGCGACTAGTACGATCGTGATCAGCAAGCTGCCACCGGCCCACTCATTAATCATCAGTGAGAAGGTGTTGCCCACACCGGTGGTGGAGATCACGTTGATGATCAGGCCAATCGCCACCAGCAGCACTGCGGTGGTGGCCATATTCTTGGAGCCCTGCGCCAGGGCATCGAGGATATCTTTGAGCCCCATCGGCTGGCGTGACAGCCAGGAGGAGATGATTACCGCCAGGATGCTGATGCCCGCGGCATAGGTCGGGGTAAAGCCGTAGATCAATAGCGCCACCAGCACGGCCAGCGGGAGCAGAAAGTGCCAGCCATTTTTGAGTACCTGGAGTACCGGGGGCACATCCATCTCTACCGACTGGGCGTAACTGCGTTGTGCCTCGATACGCACGAAGAAACCCACCGAGAGGAAATACAGCAGCGCGGGCAGGGCCGCGTAGGCGATGATCTCCAGATAGGAGATCTGGGTGTAGGAGGCCATGATGAAGGCGCCGGCCCCCATTACCGGAGGCATCAACTGGCCACCGGTCGAGGCGGCCGCTTCGACCCCGGCGGCGAACTTGGCGGGGAAGCCCGCTTTGCGCATCAACGGGATGGTGATCACCCCGGTGGAAACCGTATTGGCGACCGATGAGCCGGATACCGACCCCATCAGGCCTGAGCCGAACACCGCCACGAAACCCGGTCCGCCAACGAAGCGCCCGGCGATGCTGCGCGACAGGTCGACAATAAAATCACCGGCACCGGATTTAACCAGAAAGGCGCGAACAGGATAAACATAAACACGTAGGTCCAGGAGATCCTGGCGATGGTGCCGAACATCCCTTCGCCACTGAAAAAACTACGGAACAGCAGCGTCTCCAGGCTTAAACCGGGGAAGTGGAACATCCCGCCCAGTTACTGTCCCCACCAGAACACGTAGGTCAGCGCGACCAGAATCAGCACCGGGATGAACCAGCCGGTAGTGCGACGGGTCAGCTCCAATGCAACGGCGATCGCCAGCAGTGCTGCGATCCAGTCGCTGGTAATAAAGTGCACCCCACGGTCGTACAGGGCGTTCTCGAACAGGATCAGATAAGCGGCAGTTGCGATCGCCGTCAGTCCGATCAGCAGGTCGATGGCCAGCGCCAGACGCTGTTTGCGGCGGCCCAGTTTAAGCGGAACCATCAGCGCGCAAAGCAGCCCAAAGCCGCCGAAATGGATCGCCGAAACCCACAGCTCCGACAGGGTGCCGAGGGTGTTGAAATAGATGTGCGCCAGCGCGAAGCTGATACCGGCCCAGTAAATCAGCTTGCCGGTCAGGCTCTCTTCACTGCGCTGGGTTAGTTCCAGTTGTTGCAGTTTGTGCTGCATCTCCTGATCGGAAGGTGCCCCGGTTGTGTTGTCGGGGCTGTTCGTTGAGGGGGGGGGCAGTGGAGACCATAATGCAACCTGCAAGCTGTGTTCGACGAGGACGAGGACGAGGGCGATGGAGTGACCTGCCGGGAAGGCCCGGCAGGTGTCGGGGCGAGAGCCTGCGGTTACTGCATCGCTAGCTGATCAGGGATGCTGATGCCCTGCTCGCGGTAGAAACGTGCGGCACCCGGGTGGAGCGGTAGCGGTAGCCCGGCTATCGCCTTCTCTATTGACATCACCTTGGTGGCTTTGTGGATCCCCTGCAGGAACGGCAGGTTTTCATAGATGCTCTTGGTTAGCAGGTAGACGTCTTCTTCAGGAATGTCGTCGCGTACCGCCGGGAAATTAGGCTGGGCAATTGTTTGCACCGCCTTGGTCTGGCCCGGATAGGTGTTGGCCGGGATTGTATAAGGGGTCCATAGTTGGTAGCCGTTGTCGGCTTGCTGCAACTGTTGCTCGGTAAAACTGAGCAGGCTGACCTTGTCGCCCAGCGCGGCAAAGGCGCGGGTTACCGCACCGACCGGTACGCCTGCCGAGGTGTTCATCCCCTTGATGGCGTTGTTTTGCATGGCGTCGGCGCTGGGGCCATAGCCCAGGTAAGCCAGATCTAGGCTGTTCGGGTCCATACCGAGGCCGTTGAGCAGGTGGCGGTTAGCGCCTTCGGTTCCCGAGTTGCGCTTACCGATGGAGAATTTCTTACCCTTGAGGGATTTCAGGTCATCGATGGTGCCGTTGCTAACGAACTCGCTGCGCACCATAAAGTGCTCAACATTCTTCCACAGCATGCTGACTGAGCGCAGATGACCAGAATGCCAGCGAACTCGGGATGCAGCACCTCCAGTGCCGCTGCCGCATGGTCAAACTGAAACACCTCGAAGCCCGCCAGTTCCAGCCACTGCGCCGTTGTTTGGCGTACCATGGGTTCGTCGTCAACCAGGAGCACCTGGCCGCGTATAGTTATGCTCATAATGGCTCTGTCTTGTTGGTTGAGTTAGCGCTGATCGGGTTAGGGCTGGCCGGGCTAGGGTTAGTTTGACTAGGGCTGGTTGGGCTAGGGTTGGCTTGATTAGGGCTGGCCGGGTTCGGATCCATCAGAGTGTGCGGGTCGCTAAGCGGCAGGCTGATCAGAAACAGTGCACCGCCACCGGGTCGGTTGCTGGCGCGAATGCTGCCCTGCAGGTCGCGGATAATGGCGTAGCTGATCGACAGGCCTAAACCCAGCCCCTGGCCCACATCTTTGGTGGTAAAAAAGGGATCGAACAGTTGCTCAAGCGCCGCTTCAGCAAGGCCCGGGCCCGAATCGGCGATAGCGATTAGCACCTGCTGTGCCTGCTGCTCGATGCTAATCGTCAATTGCGGCGGCTGGTTGTTGCTTAAGGGCTTGGCGGTGCTCGGTGTCATGGCATCGAGGGCATTGCGGATCAGGTTGATCAGCACCTGCTCCAGCCGGGGTTGGTCGGCCAGCACGTGCAACGACCCGCCGGGGTTATCCTTGCTCTCCAGCGGTACTTCCAGCGGTACTTCCAGCGGTACTTTTATCTGTTCTTCTATCTGTTCTTCTATCTGTAGTTCTATTCGTACTTCGATCTGCAGCTGGGCGATCTGCTCATCGAACATCGATAGCACCTGCTCCAGGGTGCTGTGGACGGGTACCGGCTCCAACCGCTGCGGAGGTTTGTGGGCAAAGGTCTTGAGTTGTCCGGTGATCAGGGCCATTCGCTCGGTCATCTGCACGATCTTTTCGAGCGTCTGTTCTGCCGCGGCAGCCTGTTGCCGCTCCAGCAGCAAGCGGGTACTGAAGATCGAGGTACGGATTGCGGTCAGCGGCTGATTCAGTTCATGGGCGATGGCGGCTGACATGGTGCCTAGCGCGGCCAGTTTGGATTGCTGGATCAGCTCGGCTTGCGCTTGCCGCAGCGCATCGGAACGTTGCTGAACCCGCAGTTCCAGCACTTCGTTGGCCTGTTGCAGCGCCTGCTCGGCACGTTTGCGTTTGCTGATATCGACCAGGGTGACCAGGTAGCCGTCGCCGTCATCCCAGGCGATCGGGTTGATCGACATCATGATCGGAAAACAGCTGCCGTCGGCACGCAGGCCCAGGCATTCGAGTAGGTTGATGGCCTGGACCAAACGGCGTTGGGCCAGTTTTGTGGAGAGCTGCTGTACATCGGCCAATGCCTGATCCGGTACGAGCAACTGATCGATCGGTTGTCCCAGGGTTTGCTCCGAACGGGTGCCGAACTGCTTCAGCGCGCGGGAGTTGATGAATCGAACCAACCCTCGGCCATCCAGGGTGATCAGGCCGACCTGCGTGTTGTTAATGATGGCGCGCTGCTGGGCTTCATTCTTCAGCCGCAGCGCGGCCGTTTCCTGGACTGACAGGTTGCGCAGCCAGCGCTCGCGCAGCAGCAGTACGATCAGGGCCAGGGCCAATCCGGCGCCCAGGCAGAATAGCACCACCGAGCGCTGCTGGCCTGCCAGCGGCGCCAGGTCCGACAGGTAATGAACGTTCCACTGCTGATCATCAAGCAGCACCGACTGCAGCAGGAAGCGGTTAACGCCGGGGTCCTCCAGCTGGGTTATCCGGGTGCCGTCACGCAGTATTTCGCGGTGCCAGCGGTAAGGCAACGTATCGCGCTCAGAGGTGTGCTCAGCATTGTTCTTAGCGTTTCTGGATGCGGCGGGGTCCGCGGCTGAAGCCGGTAGATGGCGGTGGCGCCAGGGTTCCCAGCTGGAGAGGAAAATCAGCCCCTGGGTATCGCTGACCGCGAGCAGATCGCTGCTGCTGGTCCAGCTCTCCTGTAAACGATTCAGATCGATGCTGATCAGGGCGATGCCGATCAGCCGGGTTTGGGCGTAGATAGGAGCCGACAGATAATAGAGCGGCGTGTGGGGGGTTCCCGGATCGAACCAGCCGCCATATTCGCCGCTGATTGAGGGGACAAAAGCTGCTTTGTCGACATAGGCCGGTTTCTGGCTTTCTTTGCTTTGGCGCCAATCACTGCTGGCGATCCGCTTGCCCTCCGGATCGAGGACTTCCCAGCTGCGGGTGCCCGACACCTGATTGGCTTGTTCCAGAAACAGGTTGACCTCGTCGATCAGCTCGGGTGCATCGGTAATGAGCAGTCGGCGTACGTCCAGGCTTTGTGTCAGCACAAAAGGCATCGGTTTAAAACGGTTCAGGTCGCGGCGCAGAGTGCCGATATAGCCCAGTAATCGGTCTTCCCCCTGTCGGTGCAGCTGTTGCAGCGACCAGTCCCGGCTCAGTTGCTGTATCTGCCAGGTCGCGAGCAGGGTTAGCATCAGGGTCAGGGCGCTGATGTTGAGGGTGCTGAGGTTCCAGAAACGATTAAGGTAGCTGTGCATTAGGACTCGGCGCTGGCTGGGAGACTGGCACTATTAACCTGGCGGACAAATAGGTCCATTCCTATTTTGTCCATCGCCCCTGAAAACCTGGCGCAGTTGCGTGGAACTGCTTTATTTTCAGGGGCTCGCATTGGTCTTCGACCAATGTTGACGCATCCTTGCGTCTCGTATTAACCCGCCGGGTTAATAGACACCGTATTGGAGGTGATTGCAACGCCTCCCCATGGAAGTGATCGCTGATCATTGCTGAGGCAGGTTATGACCTATCTATGCAACAGTCGATCTGGCATATGTTTCCGCGCTCAGTTGTTCGTCGCGTCGATCGCTGCCAGCTTGGTACGGATGAACTCCGAATGAGTTACATGAATCAGATCAGCAACCTTGCGGATCAGATGGTCTTCGTACTTGTCGAGGTTGCCATCGGCTAGGGCGACCTGCCACAAATTGAGAATTAACTGGCTCTTCTGTTGCGGGCTGTAGCTAGCATTGATCAGGCGGGTGAACTGATACAGCGAGGTGGCTTGTTCGGCTTCCTGCTGGGCGAGGTCGATCAGTGTCTGGAGCTGATCCGCAGGCAGTTTAAACTGCTGTTTAAGCAGCTCAACCAGGGTGCTGCGCTCGCTCTCCGTAACCGTAAAATCGGCGCGGGACACCTCAATCAGCAGCGCGGCCGTGGCGAGTTGAAGTGGGGGGGCGCTATGCCCGGGCTCGGCATCGGCGGATAGCGCTAAATGGCTGCTGAAAAACTCTGTAATTCGACCAATCATGGCGCAACAGCCATTCTGGTTTTAATCTGTCCGTACTGATCGATAATCTCTGAATACTGTGCCATCAGTGAGCCACCTGCTTGGTTGGGTTGATGCGCCGGGTGCCGAGGGGCATTAGGCCTGTGGTTGTTTGGATGCTGAAACCAACGCCAAAGCTGCTGCTGAAATCGACTTCTGTCAGGTCATCGGTAAGCGTTATCGGCTGCAGCTGATTCGCTAGGGGGAAGCCCCCACAGGATTCGCCGGCATCACAAATGAACAGGTCGTTATCGGAGTCACTGCCTGACAGGAGGTAATAGTCTCCGGGGGTGGCAACGGAGAGGCTGTAGCTATAGCGACCCTTAAGCACGTCTACACCGACTAAATCTACCGTCTCGAAACTCAATGCATCGATCAAGAGCAGCCATTGAAATCCTACGTCGGCGCTGGTCGTGACCGTGCCGCTAACATCCAGGGTGACCGGTAGCGAGACAGTCCCCGTATCTGCGCTCACCTCGATATTGCCCCGGTATTGCCCCGCAGATAAGCCGGTTCTGTTGACTGTCACGGCATAGGTGCCCAGGTTGTTGCTGTCTACCGCATCAGCCGCGACGCTTAACCAGATTCTATCTGCCGTCACCGAGGTGATAAAGAGGTTTCCCTGTCCCGCATTGCTGATAGACAGGGTCTGTTGGTTGAGAACGGTGCCGAACGCCAGGCTGGTTTTGTCTGAACCGATGATCGGCGGAAGCGGGGCGCCACCGGCCAACGTAGCGGCATACTGAACCGCCTTGAGTGCGTCGATCAGACCGTAGCCATACTGATTATTGCGCGTTTTGGCACCATCAGCACCTAGGTCTTCGCTGATCTGACCGCTGCTAATCGCCGCGTCAAAATCCATGGGGGTCAAGGCTGGGTAGACCGCTTTCATCAATGCTGCGATCCCGGCGACATGCGGTGCGGCCATCGAGGTGCCCTGCGAGAAGGCGGCCCCCGGCTCACGAATGCCGGAGCGATCATCGGCGAGGGTACTCAGAATACCATCGGGATTTCCGTCCGCATTTTGGTCAATCGTGGCATCCCCACCCGGGGCGGCGAGGTCGATCGTGGTGCCGACGTTGGAGTAGCCAGCCAGGGTCTTGTCATAGCGCACCGCACTCACCGACACGACACCCGCATAAGCTGCGGGGTAGGACGCGGTACTGGAGCCGTCATTGCCCGCCGCCGCGATGATGATGCTGCCCGCGTCGCGTGCATCATCGATGGTGTTTTGCATGACCTGGTTAAATCCGGGGCCGCCCAAGCTTAGATTGATGACCTGCGCCGCTGCGCTGGGAAAGGTTTCCGAGTCGTTGCTCAGCCCCGCTGCATAGCGGATCCCTTGCAAAATGTCGAAGCTTGTTCCGCCGCCTTGGCCGAGTACCCGGATCGGCATGAGCTGTGCGTCCCAGGCCACGCCCGCCACCCCTGCGCCGTTGTTGCTGCTGGCGGCGAGGGTGCCGGCAACGTGGGTGCCGTGGAAGCTGCTCTGTCCTGCCAGCATGGCATCACCCGGATCGTCGGGATCGCTGTCAATACCGTCGCCGTCATTGCTCCTTGAGGTGCTGGAGATAAAATCATAACCGCTGTTGGTCAGGTTAGCGCTTAGGTCTGGGTGCGCCCGATAGACGCCGGTATCGATGACGGCGATGACCACATCGTTACCGGTGCTGATCTCCCAGGCCTGGGGCAGATTAAGCAGCGGGTAGTGCCATTGCAGCGGGTAGTAGGGATCGTTGGGGATCGTTTGCGCGGTGCGGATGTAGTTAAGCCCTGCAGCGCGGACATCCGGCTGCGTCTGCAGTGATTTTAGCAGCCGGATGGTTTCGATCTTGTCGCGCTTGGCGCCGTAGCCCCAGGGGCGTGGCTGAGCGCCCGGTTGTTGCCGAGACAGGGCCGCGAACGTGGCTTGGCGTTGATCCGAATTGCCGAGCCCTAGCAGCAGCGGGCGCTCCACCACACCCGCTTTGATCGTCAGTCCCAGCGCTGCGAATCGATCCTGCTGCTGTTTGCTGCGGGCTGTTGCTAACGACCTCTTTTCTGACCCCGGAGGCGTATCCTGCATCCTGATGATCAGTTCGCCCGCGATGAAATTATCGGCGCTAGAGAGTGTATGGCGGTTGTTCGATCCGCTCAACGGGCTTTGCCCGACCGTGAGAATATAATTTGAAGCTCCGCTAAATGCTTCAACCAGGACATGGAAATTACCCGAGTAGGGCGCTTGCACGGATTCAGATTCAGCCGTGGACAGCGCGTCAGCGATCGGCACCGACGGGTCGGTGGCCGGATACAGCCACAGATCCAGGTCTATCTCTGCGGGCAGCAGCGGGTTGTAATCGGCAATGCTGAGGGTGACGGTTTGACCTTCAGCAAGAAAGACCTCGTAGGTATCGAGAGTGTCACCGATCAATTCAAAGCGCGATCCGCCTGCTCCTGAGCCCGCAGCGCTGGCAAAGCCGCCGACGACCGCCGGATTGGGGATCGGCTGCGCCTCTGCAGGGGTGTTGTTGGACGTGAAGGGGGCACTGGGGTCATTGACATCGGTGTCGATGACCGAACCCGATGCCGCCTGTACGGTGCCGCTTATGCTGAACCGGGGGGTGACGATCACAACCACGGCATCGGTCGCAGTGGCGCCGCGGTTGTCGGTAACGGTCAGGGTAAAGGTCAGGCCTTCACTGCTGGAGAGGGTAGGCGCGATGAAATGGGCTGATGCTTGGTCAGCATCTGCCAGCGTTACGCCGACCCCTGCCGTTTGCGCCCAGGCATAACTCACGATGGAACCGTCAGTGTCAGCGCCGCTGCCGCTAAGGATTACCGTGGTTTGCTCTGCAACCGTCTGTGCAGAGCCTGCCGACGCGGTTGGATCGCTGTTGGGGCTTAAAAGGCGCGTATCACCGCTATTCCCACCGCCACATCCCGTCATGGCTAAGGCCAGGATGAGTGCCGCAAGACTGCGTTTGCGGTTGGCGATAAGGGTAAGCGACATGAGCTAGGGCTCCGGCTGTGCGTGTACTGGGGGGCTCGATTCAGGCGCAGAGGTTCGCTCGCGCAGAATGGAATCGGCTAGAAAGCAGGTACTGCCAGCTTAACACTGTTGTGCTATTCGCGCGGTATCAGTGTTGTTTTGGTGCAGATCAATAACGGCGGGAGTGGGTGCAGTCGTTCTGTTAGAAAACGCCCCGGCAGGCTCGCTACCGGCGGCGCTATAGGCGGGAGTTAGGCCTCGATATCGGAAATTTTCAGCGCTACACCGGTCTGATTAAGCAGCACATAGGCGATCTCACCAAAGGTTGCTGGGCCGGTTAGGTTGCCAGACTTGGTTCCTTCAAGTTCACCGTAGAGAAAATTCAGAACGCAGTTGCAGTAGAACGCGGCCTCACCATCCAGCTTAGCCACTTCGGTCTGCAACTCTTGCGCATAGTTGCCGACAGGCTTGGCCAGATGATACTCAACCCCGGGGAACAGCGGTGCATAGAAGCTGGTTTGTCCCTCTTCCTGGGCCTGAAAGCTGGCTGAGATCTGGGCACCGGCGTAGTCGGCGACCAGCGGCAACCGGGTATCTATCGCATTCGCTTCCAGATAGGCCGCCAGATTCTGAGGCTTGCCGTTAATCGATACGGTGCCCTGGGTAAAGCCAGCCTGTTCGACGGTGATGATATCGGCCGATAGATCCTGTTGAAAAATAGTGACCACGTCGACTTCGGCCACTTTGCCAGCGGGGAGCTCTATATGCATGCAGATCGCCACGTCATCACGAATCTCCAGCGTCTGGCCGTTGGCAACTTTGGGGCTGATTTTGCCGAGGTCGTTGAGGTGAATACCGGCAACCCAGCCGAATAGCGGATAATTGCCGAACCCGTCGTATTCGGTGGCATTGATGCCGAAGGCCGCGTGCACGTCGCTCATCCCCGGAATAATTAGATAGCCGAGGTCGCAGTTGCGTTGATAGATAGTCGCCAACTGCGCGGCATCGTAACTGGCGATACGGATCTGGGCGCCTGCCGGTGCTTCGGTTACGTGCAGCAGTGAGTCGGTGACCAGGCCGCCCTCATCGCCCATAAAATAGGGGATGGTTCCGCCAATCCAGTTGCCCTTGGGCAGTTGGCTCAGGATCGGTTCCGGGCCAGAAATCCACAAGGATTTACCACTATTTATCAGTGCAATCGTCTGATCTAGCGTTTTCATAATGTCGGTCCTATTGATTCGGCTTTCAGAGCGCTTCGATATCTTTTTTGATATTGGGTGCCGTGCTGTTCTTCTCGAAAACGCCTCTTAATTCGGCGGCGCATTCGGCAATGGATTTGCCGGTTTTATGCCCCATCTGTACCTTCTTTACGGTCATCTTGACGGCTAGGTGGCTAAAATTGGGGTTGGTCGAGCCTGTAATGATCTTTCCCCAGACGGGGTCAGACACTAATGGAAGCTGAGCTGCCATGCGTTACTCCTTTAGGTAGGACTTAAAAGCGATCGGTGGAGGTGGTGTTTTGTAATGTGATGAGCTGCTCGCTCAGTGATTGACTCAGGCCCTCCATGGCTGCGGCGGACGCGCCGTCATGGTTGATACCCGCCATGGTATCCATGATGTGTCGGATAGAGCCGAACTCCTGCTCGCATGAGCTGACGACGCTGGCCATCATCTCGTTGACGACCGCAAAAGCGGAGCTGATCTCGCTCATCACCTCGCCGATGCCGCCGACTTCATCGGAGGACTGTTGCAACGCGGTGCGCGCCTTACTCATCAAGTTACCGGTTTCATCGGAGGATCGATTCAGGTCTGCTATTTTTCGGGTGATCGAGTCTGTGGCGTCGCGGGTCTTCTTCGCCAGGCTGCGAACCTCATCCGCCACTACGGCAAAGCCACGCCCTTGCTCACCGGCGCGGGCCGCTTCGATGGCGGCGTTCAGTGCCAGCAGGTTGGTCTGATCCGAGATCTCTTCAATGACGCTGAGGAACCCGGCGATCTCTGTGACCTGCTTTCCAACCATCCGAAGGGTGCTTTCTACTGCATCAAGATGGAGGGTCTGGGTGGTGATCTCAGAGCTGGTTTGGTTGACCTTGAGCGCTGTCTGGTCGATCGAGGTACTGGTTTCAGACGTGCTTTCGCTGATCATTCCTACAAGATCGACAATATCCTGGGCGCCGTTATTGATCTGCTCGATAGCTCCGCGTGTTTGCTCATAGGCGGATTGGTGGCGTTGATCGGATTGACCAAGGTCAGTGGCGGCCTCGGCTAATTGGCGTTGGCTGCCTTGTAGTAGTTGCAACGTTGCCAGTGAGGTCGCAGCGGCGCTACGCTGTTGCTGCACGGAGGCTTCAATCAGTTGCTCAATGGACCTGTCGGTCTGGGCCGGATCCAAGGAAAACTCGCGCAACAGGGTGGCTCTGATAGCCGCATCGCTGGCGTGACGCTGGCGTAAATAGAGTACGAAAAGTAGCGCTACCAGTCCCGTGGCGGTGTTAGCTAGAATCAGCAGCCCAAGGCCCAGGGTGCTTAAAGTGTGTTGCGCTGCCAGATAAATGTCGAGCCCGATAAGGCTGATGGCGGCAAGTAGAGCGGGATAACCGCCTTGCACTAGCTTTGTTTGCATGAACTGAACCATCTGTACATCCTGTCAATAATTACTACACGCGGATGGTACAGGGCTGGTGAGAAAAATAGTTGATCTCGATCAATCAATACCCGCAAACAGTACTTTAGAACTAGTTGTTAGTCAGTTGGTTACTTTACGAGAGATGTCCTACTACGCAGATGCGAATACAGCTATTAGCGCGTTATCAGAGGGGGCGGGAGGCTGTGTGGTGTGTGTAAATCTGAACGCCGCAATCGGCAGAAAAAATACTGCATGCGAAAAGTGCCGGATGATAATCCATCATCCTCTATTCTTAGCGCTCTTTTCTTGTCAGCTCTGCTCTGCGAAGGCTGTCGGAGCTGTTTTAGGCATAATTCAGCCCTACATTCTGATAGGGGGAATTCTGTCTTCGGTAGTTTTTCATTGCGTCGGGATATTTGTCACCGATACTGAGATGTCGGGTTAATATGTCGTGATCGGGGTGGCTCTGGCGGGTGCAGATACACGCGGGTGCGGGTTGATAGGATGCGCTGCCGAGCGAAGGCGGAGATCTCCCCCGGTTTTTTCACTACAGGATTTGATTGATGGCATACGATATTGATAGTCGTCTGGTGGTCGGGCTTGCGTCCAGTGCGTTGTTCGATCTGGAGCAGTCCGATGCGGTGTTCCAGGATAAGGGTGAGCGCGCTTACCGGGTGTATCAGCGCGAGCACCAGAACCGGCCGCTGCGGCCGGGGGTGGCCTATCCTTTTGTGCGCCGGTTGTTGGCACTGAACCAGTTGAACCCAGATAACCCGCCGGTGGAGGTGGTGTTGCTATCGCATAATGATCCGGATACTGGGCTGCGGGTGTTTAAGTCGATCGAACACTATGGCTTGGCGATTACCCGGGCCGTGTTTCAGCAGGGGCGTTCGCCCTATAACTTTATTCCGGCATTTAATATCAGCCTGTTTTTAAGTGCTAATGAGACGGATGTCAAGCAAGCAATGATGCAGGGGTTGCCCGCTGGGTTGGTGCTCAAGACCAATGCCGGGGATGATGCCGACGATGAAGAGTTGCGCCTGGCGTTTGATTTTGACGGGGTGCTTGCGGATGACGAGTCCGAGACCGTGTATCAGGATGGTGATCTGGAGCAGTTTACCCGGCACGAGGTGGAGCATGTGGATATTCCGCATAATCCAGGACCGCTGCAAGCGTTCCTGGCCGGGATCGCCCAGATTCAGAAGTTGGAGCAGGCGCGAGCGGAGCAGGATAGTGGCTACAAGCCGAAGCTGCGCCTGGCAATCGTGACGGCGCGCAGTGCGCCCGCCCACGAGCGGGTGATTAATACCATGCGCAGCTGGGATCTGATGGTCAATGATGCCTTTTTCCTGGGTGGGGTGGAGAAGCGGCGGGTGTTGGATATCTGGGCGCCGCACATCTTCTTTGATGATCAGCGCGGTCATCTGGATGCCGCCGCATCGGTATCGCCGTCGGTGCATATCCCCTTTGGTATCGCTAACCGCTGAGCGGGTTTGGGTACCGGCCGATAGTGGCTTGACGAAAAAAAACCGGATCTTGAAATCCGGTTTTTTGTGCGTCAGACCTGGGTCTTAGGTGTAAGGCATTACTCGTCGAGGAAGCCGCGCAGATGGTCGGAGCGTGAGGGGTGGCGCAATTTGCGCAGTGCCTTGGCTTCGATCTGGCGGATGCGTTCGCGGGTTACGTCGAACTGTTTGCCAACCTCTTCGAGGGTATGGTCGGTGTTCATGTCAATGCCGAAGCGCATTCTCAGTACTTTGGCCTCGCGGCCGGTCAGACCGGACAGGATGTCACGCGTCGCTTCGCGCAAGCCTTCACTGGTGGCACTGTCGATGGGTGAGTGTACTGCCGCGTCTTCTATGAAATCGCCCAGGCTTGAGTCTTCGTCATCGCCGATGGGTGTTTCCATCGAGATCGGCTCCTTGGCAATTTTGAGTACCTTGCGCACCTTGTCTTCAGGCATCTCCATCCGCTCAGCGAGCTCTTCCGGAGTGGCATCGCGTCCCATCTCTTGGAGCATCTGGCGCGAGATACGGTTGAGCTTGTTGATCGTCTCGATCATGTGTACCGGGATACGGATGGTGCGCGCCTGATCCGCGATGGAGCGGGTGATCGCCTGACGAATCCACCAGGTGGCGTAGGTCGAGAACTTGTAACCACGACGGTATTCAAACTTATCGACCGCCTTCATCAGGCCGATATTGCCTTCCTGGATCAGGTCGAGGAACTGCAGCCCGCGGTTGGTGTATTTTTTGGCAATGGAGATAACCAGGCGCAGGTTGGCCTCGACCATCTCTTTCTTGGCGCGGCGGGCACCCGCTTCGCCAATCGACATGCGCCGGTTGACCTCTTTGATCTGGATCAGGGTCAGTCCGGACTGCTGTTCAAGCTGTCCTAGCTTGCGTTGCGAGCGTAACAGTTCCACTTTGCTGCTAATCAGGCGGCGTCCGCAGGGGCCATCGGCTGCGCAAACTGAATCGACCCAGGCGTTGTCGAGTTCGTTGCCAGGGAAAGATTTGATGAAATCCTTGCGTGGCATGCGTCCGCGCTGAGTGCACAGCTTCATGATGTTGCGCTCTTCGGCGCGGAGTTGTTCCACGACCGAGCGGGCAGACTGTACTAGGGTGTCGAACAGTCGCGGCACAAGCTTTAGAGGCGCGAAGATCTCTGCCACTGCGGCGATCGCTTTCTCTGCCTGGGCGCTGTCCCGGCCATGGCTGCTAATTGCTTGTTCGGCTTTCAGGTGCAGGGCGAACAGGGCATCAAAGCGACGCTTGACCTCTTCTGGATCGGGCCCGGTAGGTCCCTCTTCCTCATCCTCGTCATCGCTGTCGTCGGTTTTGATCGCAGGTTTGATGACGGGCACAGGCGGTGCGGTGTTGTCATCGGGGTCGATAAATCCATTGAGGACATCGCTAAGCCGTCCTTCCTCTTCCTGAGAGGCTTCGTAGGCAGCCAGAGCCATGGGTACCGCGCTGGGATATGATGCCAGTGCTGCCATTACGCCGCGAATACCCTCTTCAATCCGCTTGGCCAGAATGATCTCGCCTTCACGCGT
This sequence comes from Motiliproteus sp., assembly GCA_036964625.1. Taxonomy (GTDB): domain Bacteria; phylum Pseudomonadota; class Gammaproteobacteria; order Pseudomonadales; family Balneatricaceae; genus Motiliproteus. Next base: position 18,641 of record JBALTG010000019.1, on the reverse strand, counting down.
GAGGAGTTCGACGGTACCCATCTCGCGCATGTACATGCGCACCGGATCAGTGGTACGGCCTGCTTCGCTTTCAACCGCCGCCAGAGCAGCAGCGGCTTCTTCTGCCGCGCTTTCATCGGTGGTGTTGCCTTCCTCAACCAGATCGTCAGCGTCGGGAGCGACTTCCGATACGGAGATACCCATATCGTTGATCATACGAATGATCTCTTCGACCTGATCGGGATCGGAAATATCTTCGGGAAGGTGGTCATTGACCTCTGCGAAAGTCAGGTAACCCTGTTCTTTCCCCCGTGCGATCAGTTCTTTAAGTCGGGACTGCTGCTTAGACTTATCTGACATAGAAGCGTTTACCCAGATTCGAAGGTTCAAAAAATAGCCGCATATTATATCGGTGTTGGGGTGATAACACCATCACGAACTATAGCTTAGCGTAGTTTAGTTTCGCTTGTTGTGTCGATCGCGCTGCTTTAAAAATGCCATCTTCTGCAATGCGCTCTTTTTTTTCTGTTCCGGTGTTAATGGGGGCTGGTGGCCGGATTGCAATCCCAGTCGGGTCTCTTCTATCAGGACGGTCAGCTGCAGCAGGAGGTCGGTAAACTCCTGCTCTAATTGTTCCCCGGGTTGAATAAGACGCTCCTTTCGGCCGAGTTGCTGCAGTAGTTGGCTGTAGCTGCTGTCGCGCCACTGGGTTAGGAGTACGGCGGTGGGGATGTTGGGGGTGTTGCGCAGTTGTACGATCAGCGCCTTGAGCAGGCTAAATTCGGGTTGCGTCAGCAGGTCCAGCGCGTCGCTGGTTTCAAGATCAACCTTGAGTGCGAGTTTGGGGTGGTGTAGCAGCAGTTCCAGCGCTTTAAAGCCGGTGCTGGTGGTTTGGGGTGCGCTCTGTGGCCGGGCTTGGCGTTCCGGCTGTGAACGGTTGTTTTTATCTTTGTAGTTGTTGTTTTTATAGTCTTTATTGTAATTCTGTGGGCGATCCTGATGGTGTGAGTAGTGATTATCTGAGGGTGTCGAGTGCGGCTGGTCGTAATTGGCACCGTAACTGGCATCGTAACTGGTATCGTAGCTGGGATTGTATTCAGGTGCGGCCGTTGCTTGTTGAGGCTCGGGCTTGGGGATGAAGTATTGTTGCTCCAGGCCGCTCAGCGTGGACAGTTGCTGGCGCATCAGTTGCTGTAATACTTGCCCGGGTATCTTGTTGATCTGGGGGACCGCCAGGGCGCTGAGGCGCGCGCGGCCTTCGCCGCTGCTCAGGTCGATCCCTGCGGAGAGGCTATCGAACATAAAGTCCGAAAGGGGGGTGGCGGTGTTGATGCGCAGGTTGAATGCGTCAGCCCCCTCGTCGCGAACCATGCTGTCGGGGTCTTCGCCATCGGGGAGGAATAGAAAGCGTGCCTGGCGGCCATCCTCCATCAGGGGCAGGGCGTTATCGAGTGCTCGCTGCGCCGCTTTGCGCCCGGCATTATCGCCGTCGAAGCAGAAGATGACTTCAGGCATCAGCTTAAAGAGTCGTTTGAGGTGGTGTTCGCTGGTGGCGGTGCCCAGGGTGGCGACGGCGTTATTGATGCCAAACTGAGCCAGGGCGACGACATCCATGTAGCCTTCGACGATCAGTACCCGATTCAGCTCGCGGTTGGCCTGGCGGGCCTGGTAGAGCCCGTAGAGCTCTTCGTGCTTTTTGAATGTGTGGGTTTCCGGCGAGTTCAGGTACTTGGGTTTTTCGTCGGTCAGTACCCGTCCGCCGAAGGCAATCACGCGGCCGCGCATGTCGACAATCGGGAACATGATGCGGTCGCGGAAGCGGTCGTAGCACCTTTTTTCGTCGGCTTTTTGCACCACCAGGCCAGCTTCGTCGAGGGCGTTCTGATGCTCGTTGCCAAGTTTCTTGAGCAGGTTGTCCCAGCCGGGTGGGGCATAGCCGATGCCGAACTGTTTAGCGATGGTGCCGCTGAGTCCGCGCTGTTTGAGATAATTGACTGCTTTGTCGCGTTCGGGGTGGTTGCGTAGCTGTTTCTGGTAAAAGTCGTTGGCATGCTGAAGCAGAGCGTAGCTGCGTTGGCGTTGCTTGTCGCGCTGAGTGTTTTCATTGGCCTGGGCGGGGATTTCTAGTCCGTGGCGTTTGGCCAGGGTTTCAATCGCTTCGCGAAACTCAAGGCGATCGTGTTCCATGACGAAGCCCAGGGCGTTGCCGCCGGCGCCGCAGCCAAAGCAGTAGAAAAATTGTTTTTCCGGATTGACGCTGAAAGAGGGCGATTTTTCCTTGTGAAACGGGCACAGGCCTGAATAGTTGCGTCCGGTGCGCTTGAGTTGAACGCGCTCTTCGATCACGTCGACGATGTCGGTCCGATGCAGCAGGTCATCGATAAAGTCTTGTGGAATACGTCCGGCCATCGGGCTCTCGGTTGCGTGGCTGCCGATGTGCAGCGGCTGTTGTAGTAAATGCGTTCGCCCCGGCCTTTTTCAGGACAGGGTTGGGGTGCGGTTAGGCGGGTCGTTCTTGGTTGTTGTGGCTTAGGTAAATTGAGCTTAGCTGAGCTTACCCTTGATCAGTTTGCTGACCGTTGCCATGTCGGCACGGCCCTGCATCTGGGGCTTTAATATCCCCATGATCTGTCCCATCTCTTTCATCGAGTTGGAGCCGGTAGTGCTGATCGCTTGATCGATCAACTGGTCAATCTCTGTGTTTGATAGCTGGGTAGGAAGAAACTGTTTAATCACCTCCAGTTCTTTCTTCTCCACCTCAGATAGATCATCACGCCCTGCGGCGTCAAACTGGCTGATCGAATCGCGACGCTGTTTCTGCATTCTATCCAGAACAGCGAGAACTCGAACATCATCCAGGTCGATGCGTTCGTTGACTTCAATATCTTTTATGGCTGCCAGCATTCCGCGCAACGTCTTCAGGCGGTCCTTGTCTTTGGCTCGCATGGCGTCTTTCTGAGCTTGTTTTAATTCAAGCTTGATGGCGCAGTCGGTCATAGTGCTATGCCTGGCAGAATGATATTGAAGGCTTGCGTGATCTTAAGTCTGTTGGTTACTAATCAGAAAGCAATTAGTGCCTAGTACAGACGGACGCGACGGTTGTTCTCGCGTGAGACCTTTTTAGCGTGACGCTTGACGGCTGCTGCTGCCTGGCGCTTGCGAACTGTTGTAGGCTTTTCGTAGTGCTCACGAGCACGCACTTCGGCCAATACACCAGCTTTCTCACAGGCGCGCTTGAAACGACGCAGAGCGATATCAAACGGTTCGCTATCACGGACTTTTACACTTGGCATTGTCTTACCTTAAGTTAACGATATTAGCGTTATCTGTCAGCGCATCGATCAGTCGTTACGCTCCACAGATATCCTCCCCCTAGGAAAAATTCAGGGGCGCATATTTTAATCTTGACCAGGATAGGATGTAAAGCATAGCGGATGATTTTGATGGCATCGTTTAACGGGGCTGGTATTATGCGGCACTTATTACTGACAGTAACCCAAAAGACAGCCTCCTAATGAGGCGACGTCTGGCTAGAGAATCGATATGCGCGTATTGGGAATCGAGACCTCCTGTGATGAGACCGGAGTCGCACTCTATGACAGTGAGCAGGGCTTGCTGGCTGATGCGTTGTATAGTCAGGTTGCAATGCACGCAGAGTATGGCGGGGTGGTGCCCGAGCTGGCCTCGCGTGATCATATTCTTAAGCTGGTGCCGCTGATTCGGCAGGTGTTGGCTGAGGCGGGCTGCGATTCCGGTCAGGTCGATGCGATCGCCTATACCGCAGGCCCCGGTTTAATAGGTGCCTTGATGACCGGAGCATCGCTGGCGCATGCGTTGGCGATGGCTTGGCAGGTGCCAGTGCTGGGCGTACATCATATGGAGGGCCACCTGCTGGCGCCGATGCTGGAGGAGGCGCCTCCGACGTTTCCGTTTCTGGCGCTGCTGGTTTCTGGTGGACATACCCAGTTAATGCAGGTGAATGCCCTGGGCGACTACCGGTTGCTGGGGGAGTCGCTGGACGATGCTGCCGGAGAGGCCTTCGACAAGGCCGCTAAAATGTTGGGGCTGGCGTATCCCGGTGGGCCGCTGATCGCGGTCCGGGCTGAGCAGGGAACGCCGGGGCGATTCAGGTTTCCGCGGCCGATGACCGATCGTCCCGGACTGGATATGAGTTTTAGCGGGTTGAAAACTTTTACCCTCAATACCACCGAGAAGCTGCGTCAGAGCGAAGCGGGGCTCAGTGAGCAGGATATCAGCGATATCGCGCTGGCATTCCAGGACGCGGTGGTCGATACGTTGGCGATTAAATGCCGCCGAGCGTTGCAGCAAACTGGAATGAAGACGTTGGTGATCGCCGGTGGTGTTAGTGCTAATAAAATGCTCCGCCACAAGCTGGCAGAGATCGCCGCCAAGCAGGATGCGACCCTCTTCTATGCCCGGGCGGAATTCTGCACCGATAATGGCGCCATGATCGCTTACGCCGGATGCCAGCGGCTGCTGGCGGGGCAGCGCAGTGATCTGGTTATCCAGGCCCGGCCGCGCTGGCCGATGGTGGAGTTGGAGCCGGTCAGTGTTTGAATTCAAGTTTTATAGCCGCGATTCGTTACCCTGCAATAATTTTCGAATGTTATCCCGGTGGCGCACAATCAATAGCAGCGACATCAGGCTCAAAACCGGCAGGTAGGTAGGTGTCAGCCACCAGCACAGTATCGGAGTCGCCACTGCAGTGGCGAGCGAGGCCTGTGATGAGAGCCGGAATAGCCCTGCTAACAGCAACCAGATGCCGATCTGGCACAGTGCCAGTATCGGTAGCAGTGCCAGGCAGGCTCCCAGGAAGGTCGCGACCCCTTTGCCACCGCGAAACCGGAAGTAGAGCGGATACAGGTGACCGAGCATGGCGCAGAGTCCGCATAGCGCCACGATGTGGTTGTCTAGCTTGAGCTGCTGCGCCAGCCATACCGGTAGTGCGCCCTTGAGAATATCTGCTACGAGTGTGGTCATGCCTGCCAGGCGCGAACCGGTGCGCCAGACATTGGTGGCGCCTGGGTTGTTCGAGCCGAGGGTGCGCGGATCTTTAAGGCCCAGAAATTGGCACACCACCACGGCACTGGAGACCGAGCCTAGCAGATAGGCGATCAGCAGGGTTAGCAGTGCAGGGATGGACGATTCAATGGTCATGTTATTTTAACGTAACACGTATAGAGGCATTAGTATCAGCAGCCTCAATCCAATAAAAGCGAAAACAGCCAGCAGGCGTAGGAGTACCCAGATGGATATTGTCTATATCAAGGAGTTGGAAGTGGAAACCGTGATCGGTATCTATGACTGGGAGCGCAAAATCAAGCAGCGGGTTAATCTCGATTTGGAGATGGGAACCGATATCCGCAAGGCGGCGGCTAGCGAAGATATCGATAGTACCCTTAACTATAAAACCGTCAGTGAACGGCTGGTCGATTTTATTCAACACAGCGAGTTCCTGCTGGTTGAAACCATGGCTGAGCAGATCGCCACTCTGGTCTTGAGTGAGTTCCCGGTACCCTGGTTGCGCTTGCGTCTGGGTAAGCCTGGCGCGGTGCCTGGAGCTCAGGATGTGGGGGTGATTATCGAGCGTGGGGCGCGCAGCTGATGGCGCGGGCTTATCTGAGTCTTGGCAGTAATGTTGAGCGCGAGCGTTATATCCGCAGTTGCCTCGATGTCCTGGCAGCGACGTATGCACCGCTGTGTATCTCCAGTATGTATGAAAGCGAGGCGGTCGGTTTTGCAGGTGATCTGTTTTATAACCTGGTGGTTGGGATCGACACCGAGCAAAGCCTGCCGCAGCTGTTTGCAGCGCTGCGGCGGATAGAGCACGATCATCAGCGCTGTCTGAATGCGCTCAAATTCAGCGCCAGAACCCTGGATATCGATATTCTTAGCTATGACGATTATGTCGGCGAGTATCGTCTGGATGATGGCAGCGGAGGGTCGCTGCCGCGGGATGAGATCACCAAGAATGCCTTTGTGCTGCAGCCTCTGGCTGAGATAGCCCCGGAGGTTACGCATCCGCGTCTCAATATCACCTACCGACAGTTGTGGCAGCAGTTTGACCACCCGGAGCAGCGCCTCTGGCCCGTCTCATTCGTTTGGTGCCATCAGCAGCTATCCCGGGCGTTGTCCGAGTCGTAGTGCTTTTTAATTGTCATGGGTTGAATCAGGCTGTGTGGCGCTTAAATAGTCAGTCACTTCTCTTCACAGGTGGTCGCTCGGTTCAGGTATCAAAGGTTGCTGTTATAGGTGAAGTTGTTGGTGTTTATTGGGTGTCCGGTCGGTGAGTTTATTCGTCTGTCATTGGTCTGTTTATGCTGAAAATTGATCTGGTTTACAACGTCTCTGTTCAGTTGCAGCGGCAGCTCGATACCCTGTTGCATGCAAGTCATCAGGCGCATCAATCGGCTACCCACTGCGAAAGTAAGGCGGAGAATAAATATGACACTCTGGGGTTGGAGGCGGCTTACCTGGCTCATGGTTTGTCAGTTAGGGCGCAGCAGCTGCAACGGGCAATTAGTGCTTTTCATCAATGGGTGCCACGGTCGTTTGGTGCTGATGATGGCGTTGGCGTCGGTGCTTTAGTCGTTTTGAATGATGAGCAGGGGGTGGAGAAGCGGTTTTTTGTTGCCACTCAGGGTGGCGGTATCCGAGTGGCCACCGAGGCGGGTGATGTCACCGTTGTGACCCCTGCTGCACCTTTGGGTAAGGCGTTGTTAGGTAAACAGTTGGATGACGAAGTGGTGTTGCAGGTAGATGCTGTGCGAAAGCTTTACTGCGTTGTTGGCTTGACCTGATTGGTTGAGTAGGGGAGGTAGGGTGTGTGGGGCAGGTGGGTGATTACCTCGGGTTTTGCCTCGTGTTAGCCCTTTTAATGCCCCGTTAGACCGGTATAATGCGCGCCTTTCCGTAGGGCGTGGGTTGGATCTTTAGGCGTCGATATCGGGTGTTTTATTTGTTCAGTTTTCTCTAAGTGGTTGTTCGGGGCGGGCGGTTCCTCATTGCCCCCGTTGCTGTTTTTATTTGTACTATGTATTCATCATGTGAAGGTTATCTGTGGTTGTTTTTAAGATCCTGAGTAAGGTTAGTGGTCAGCATTATGTCGGTTCCTGTCGCGGTAATATCGACGAGCGTTGGGAGCTGTACCTTCGCGCCGCTGAGGCGGGGTTAGATTTTCCACTCTATGTCGAGATTCGGGAGCATGGAGAGGCACAGTTTTTGATCGAAGAGCTGGACTATGCGGATGATATCGCTGAGTTAAAGGAGATGGAGTTACTCCATACCATAGAGTTAGTAGCACGCTCTCTGCGGAACTATAAGTTTGGCCGGACGGATGCTGTGGTTAAGCGGATTCGGCAGGTGGATCATGAGCGGGCTTGGATGAAGGATCTGCCTGAAGAGCCCGTCAGGGCTAAGTTCTCCTCAACGCCCGCGCTTAAAGTAAAGTCCAAACCCAGCCCTAAGCCTAAACCCATGCCCGCAGTGCCGCGGCCCTCGATCGCTGCTCCGGCTTCGACTTCGACGGTACGGGTAGCGGATGGTGCGAGCCGCCCTGCTGGAGTGGGCAAAGCCCCCTCTATTGTCGAGTCCCGGCCAGAAAATTCCTCTGCAGAGTTGGATAAAGCGTTATTTGCAGAGGGCATTGGTCTGCTGGTTAGGGCTGTCGCGACTGTTGAGCAGTTGAGTCAGCGTCAACAGCAAGCCAGAGACGGGGCTAAGGCGCTGGCTCTGGCCTTGGCTGAATCAGAGCGGACCTTGCAGCAGTTACAGGTGCAGCAGGATGAGGCTGCGCTCAGGGCGCGTTTAGCGATGGAGGCGGTGGCTGCATCTCAGTCGGCCAATATTGTCTTGATGGATGCCCAGCGTCAGGCCCGCGAGAGCTCTCTCGCGGCGTTGGCGGTGCTTGAAAGCGGAGATGAGGCGTCGATTCAGGCCGCGCAGCTGCAGCAGGAATTGAGTCGATTGCTGCTGCGGATAAAGGTAGGTGCGACCACCTCCAAATCGGTGTCTGCACTGCCGCAATTGGAGTCGCAGCGGGCTGTCGAAAAACCCGTGTCAGCACCGGCCGTCGAAATGCCGGTGGTGCCACTGTCGGTTAGTCAATCGATGCCGCCATTGCCGATCGTCAGCGCCAGTCTTTCGTCAGCGCCAGTCGCCCCGTCATTTAATAATGTGCAGCGGTGCCAGGAGGCGGAAGAGGCGAAAATGGTTAACCAGCTTAAACAGTTGGGTCAGATGCTGACGCAACCGCAACCGCAGCAGGTTGGCGTTGCCGACGTTGAATCCGTACCGGGGGCCATTGAGGCAGAATTATCAGGGCGTCCGCTTGAGGTCAGATCTCCTGCCCGTGCCTGGATCGGCACGACGGCTGACGATGCAGAATCTGCGCTGGTGTTGGTAAATAAATCGACCCCGACAACGGTGGTGCACCGTCGCTCCAAGGCTCCCAGATCGGTATTGGCTAGCGCTACAGGCGCAGGGCGTAAAACGCTCAGCATCAAGGCGCGCTGACAGGCAGGCCGGATTGTTTCTGGCCGGCTGCGGCTATGTAAGGTGATGATCCGAACGTCAGTTCAGTCAAGCTTGGGCCTGGGGATATCGCACCCGCCGAGGGTGCGGATCGGCGCAAGAGAGTGCCCGATAGAGTGCCCGTGAGAATGAAAGTGTGGGCTGCTGTCCGTGCTGAGCAAGACCATTCCCCCTGTTTTGTGCTGATTTGCCCATTTAAAGGCTCAGAACAGTTAACGCGGGTCGGCTTTTCGGGCAGGGCGGTTGTTTCAGGAATATTGCCTGTAAACCCTTGTGTTACAATGTGTTAGTTGGTTTGTTTGGGTTTTGTGACGGTCTTTAGAGCGCTGTTGTCACGATTTATTTTGGATAAAGTTAATTGATTGAACAAATGGTGAGCAATCTGGGTCAAATTACCTTTATAATGGCGTATTAAAATACAGATGCTGAACGAATCGACCTCACTCAGCTAGAAGCAGCAAACTCAAGTAGGTATCACGTCCACACATGTCTCAATTGAAATTATCCTCTATCAAAAGCACACAAAGCAGCGCCGTTGATCTAGAAAAAGCACAAGCCGAGAACCATGAGCTGAATCGTCTGTTAGCTGCAGAGAAGCAAGCTTCTAAATCATTGGCTCTTAAGCTTGGTGAGGCGCGCCAAAGTAGTGACGACCGTCTGGCGTCAGAGAATGAAGAGCTGTACCGCGAGATCGAAAAGTTGAATACTGCCCAGCAGATACTTCGGCTTGAAGGTGTAGTTGTACAGGATGTCAAAGCGCGCAAGCTCGCCGAGCAGCTTAAAGAGCGCTCTATTGAGTTGTCTGAAGCCAAGAAGACACTCAAGGCGTATCAGGTTTTTGATCCTGAGCGTCAGAAGCGCCAGTTAGCGGATCAGAAGAAAAAGATCGCCGAGCAGACTGCGCTATCTAAAGATCTTAACACCAAGCTCAAGGCCGCTAAGCGAGAAGCGTCTGAACTCAAAAGAGAGGTGGCTGAGCTGAAGAAGAACGCAGAAAGCGAGCAGTCTGAGACTGTTGCTGCAGCCGAAGAGTAAGTAACCCATTGGCCGTTTGATCGGCCTTGAAGTCGTTGGCTTTATTCTAGGTTTTGTCCTTGGTTTAGTCGGCGGCCTCGTTCGCTGTTACCCGTACCGACAACGTGCCCATTAGCCCTCAATTGAGATGCTGATGGGTGCATTGTCGGTGTTTGCGTTTCTAACGCGCAACAAATCCTCAGACTACCCTGTCTCCTTAGCCCAACGCACCGCATTTACGTAGCGTTTCGACCGCGTTGGCGTCGAATCCGTAGTCAGCCAGAATCTCTTCGGTATGGGCTCCCAAGGCCACGCCAGTGTGCGGATACTGGGGCGCGTGGTTGGAAAACTTAATCGGCGCTCCAATCTGTTGCTGGCAGTCACCTTGCTCCGTGGGAACCTCTACGACCATAGCGCGTGCCTGCAACTGGGGGTGGCATGCCGCTTCTGAGACGCTGAGCACGGGTTCGACACAGGCTTCAACGTCGGCAAAGACCTGCTGCCAATGCGCGAAGCTGTGCTCCGCAAAAGCCTCTTTAAGGGTACTCTTGAGCAGTTGCTGATCATCGGCATTAGAGCTTAGGCCGAGTTTGGCCAGTTGTGGTTTGTCGATCGTCTCGAACAGACGCGCCATGAATTGTGGTTCGAGACTGCCTACAGAAAAATAGCGACCGTCGCGGGTGCGGTAGTAATCATAAAAAGAGCCGCCGTTGAGCAGCATCTTATCGGCTTGCGGCTCAACCTTGCCTGCCAGCGCACAGGCTCCTGCCATCCCATTCAGGGCGAAGGCCGCATCGGTCATGCTGATATCGACCCGTTGCCCCGTGCCACTGTGCTGGCGGGCGATGACCGCCGCTAGAATACCGGTAACCGCATGCAGTGAACCGCCGGCGATATCGGCAACCTGCACCCCTAGCGGCAACGGGCCCTGACCATCGCGGCCGGTGTAGCTTGAAACGCCAGCTATCGCTAAGTAGTTCAGATCGTGTCCGGGGCGGTTGGCGTAAGGGCCGGTCTGGCCAAAACCGGTGATCGAGCAGAAAATCAGGCGTGGATTAATGGCTTTCAGGGTGTCGTAACCGATGCCGAGTCGATCCATCACCCCGGGTCGAAACTGTTCCACCAGAATGTCGTAATCCACAATCAGGCGTTTCACGACCTCTACCGCTTCGGCTTGTTTCAAATTGAGACCGATGGAGCGTTTTGAGCGGTTCAGGTAGGTGTGATTGTAGGAGGTTCCGGTGGCATCGAGAGGGGGCATCGTCCGGGTCAGTTCGGGGCGCCCTGGTGCTTCAACCCGTACTACCTCTGCGCCCATGTCTGCCAGCATCAGTGTGGCATAAGGTCCGGGAAGCAGGGTGGAAAAATCGAGAACTTTTAGAGAATGTAGCGGCATCTGGGTAATCCCTGGTGGGTGAATGCTCGGCCGAGTCCGTTGCTGGAGGCCATAATCTAGCGGCTTTAGCCCTGTCGGAGCAATAGAGAAGAGGTTAAAGCGCTGAGCAGAACGGCTTTAACCGCGCTATTATTAACCCGGCGGGTTAATAGAAGACGCAAGGATGCGTCATCATGGGTCGAAGATCCATGTGAGCCCTGGAAAATCAAGCAGTTCCACGCAACTGCGCCAGATTTCCGGGGCGATGGACAGATAGGTATAGAGCCTATTCGTCCACCAGGTTAATAGGTGTCGTTAGGCCACAGCCAGGCCGCTCCGCGTACACCGCTGGCATCGCCATGCAGCGCGGGTTTTAAGCGGGTATTGACCCGATCCGAGAACACGTAAGCTCCCCAGCGAGCAGGGATCTGATGGTACAGGGCGTGAATGTTGGAGAGCCCGCCGCCCAATACGATCACCTCAGGGTCGAGCAGGTTGATGACGCTGGCCAGGCTGCGTGCGAGGCGATCGCAGTAGTGCTCGAAGGCTGTTTGTGCGCGCGGCTCTGCTGCGTCGACCTGGTGCATGATCTGCTTGGCGCTGATCGGGGAGTGACGGGTTAACAGGGCGTGCTGTAGGCTGAGTCCAGGACCAGAAAGGTAGGTCTCGATACAGCCCTGTTTGCCACAGTAGCAGGGGAGTGCGGGGTCCTGCTGTGGGTCTGACCAGGGCAGCGGATTATGCCCCCATTCGCCAGCGATAGCATTGGCACCGGCCAAGAGCTGCCCCCGGATGACGATGCCACCACCAACCCCGGTGCCGAGAATGACACCGAAGACGCTGGTTGCGCCCTGAGCTGCGCCATCGGTTGCTTCAGAGAGCGCGAAACAGTCGGCGTCGTTAGCGAGCCTTACCGGACGCTTTAACGCGCGCTGTAGGTCCTGGTCTAAAGGGCGGCCGATGAGGCAGGTCGAATTGGCGTTTTTAACCCCGCCGGTGTCGGCGGACAGGGTGCCGGGTATCGCGATGCCGACGGAGCCGGTTTGCCCCAGCGCGGCCTCGGCTTCGAGCACCAGCTGGGTGATGGCGGCGACTGTGGCGCTATAGTCACCTTGAGGTGTTGCCTCGCGGCGATTCCAGCAGCGGTTGCCGTGCTGATCCAAGGCCAGTATTTCGATCTTGGTGCCGCCAAGATCTATACCGATTCGCAGCATTATTTAACCGTAAGCACCTTGTGGCTGTTGGTACCGTATTCGGGCGCATAATCATCACCGTGGGTGAGAATAATGATGTCACCCGTATTGATGTCGTGCTTCTGCTTTAATAACGCAATCGCCTGTTCCGAGACCTTAGCAATATCGCTATCCCAGTAGTCGAATCGGATCGGTTTAACGCCACGGTAGAGGCTGACCCGGCTGAGGGTCGCGGCGTTGCCTGACAACGCAAAAATGGGCAGTCCAGAGCTGATGCGTGACAGCAGCAGCGGGGTTTTACCCGACTCGGTCAGGCTGATGATTGCCTTGACGCCTTGCAGGTGGTTGGCAGCGTACATGGTCGCCATCGCCACCGCTTCGGTGATATCGGTAAAGGTTTTGTCCAGGCGGTGCTTGGAGACATTAACGCTGGGATGTTTCTCTGCGCCTTGGCAGACCTCTGCCATCGAGCGTACCGTTTCAACCGGAAATTCGCCCATCGCCGTCTCCCCAGAGAGCATCACCGCATCGGTGCCGTCGAGTACCGCATTGGCCACGTCCATCACCTCAGCGCGGGTGGGCATCGGACTCTGGATCATCGATTCCATCATCTGGGTGGCGGTGATCACCACCCGGTTAAGCTGTCGGGAGCGACGGATAAGGCTCTTTTGCACCCCGACCAGTTCGGCATCACCGATCTCGACGCCGAGGTCACCGCGGGCAACCATTACCACATCGGAGGCCAGGATGATCTCATCCATCGCCTCGGGGGTGTTGACGCACTCTGCCCGTTCGACCTTGGCGACGATCCGTGTATTCAACCCTGCAGCCAGTGCCAGATCGCGGGCATATTGAATATCAGCGCCGTTGCGGGGAAAAGAGACGGCCAGATAATCGACCCCGATCTGGGCTGCGGTGAGGATGTCTGCCTTGTCTTTGTCGGTCAACGCTGTCGCCGAGAGTCCTCCGCCCTGCTTGTTGATCCCCTTATTGTCGGATAGCTTGCCGCCGATGCAGACCCGGGTTTTGATCTGAGTGCCTTGAATCGACGCGACTCGAAGCTGAATTCGCCCATCATCCAGTAGCAGCAGGTCGCCGGGTTGCAGGTCCTGGGGCAGTTCTTTGTAATCCAGGCCCACGGCAGTGGCATCGCCCTGGCCCGCAGCCAGTGAGCTATCAAGGATGAATGGCGCATCGGTGGCCAAGTTGACCGGACCGGAGTTAAAGGTGGAAATACGAATTTTAGGGCCCTGCAGGTCACCTAAAATGGCGACCTGGATCCCCAGTCTGGCGGCGATTTCGCGTACCTGACGGGCGCGCTCGATGTGGTCTGCAGCCTTGCCATGAGAGAAGTTCAGGCGCATGACGTTGGCACCCGCCTGAATGATGCGCTCAAGGTTGTTGTCTTGATCGGTAGCTGGACCGAGGGTGGTGACGATCTTGGTACGACGGAACATACAGCGAACTCGCGTTAGGGGTAATGCGGTAATTCTACGCCGTTGACTGTTACATTATTAGTGTTTGCTAAGTATTCACTGCGTGGCTTGGGCAATAAGACTATAGCAGGTCACCTCTCAGGAGGCCTGCTAGGCTGGATTAGAGCGCAAAAATCAGCACCACGGGGATGATCAGCAGCGAACCTATATTGCCCAGCAAGACGATGGAGGCGACTCGGTGGGGTTCCTGCTGGTAGCGCTCGGCCATCATGTAATTGAGTACCGCGGGAGGCAGTGCGCCGAATACCAGGAGGATGGCAAACTGCTGCTCAGAAAGGCCCAGCCAGGGCTGCAGCGCCAGTACGATCAAGACCCCGGCGAGCGGGCCCAAAATAGCCCCCAATACGCCCTGATGCCAGCTCTTGAGGCCGACGTCGACGATGCGTATACCGAGTGTGAACAGCATTAGCGGGATCGAAATCTGCCCCAACATCTGCACCGGTAGTTCGACCGCCTTGGGTAGCGTCCAGGTGCTTAGGCTCCAGCCGATACCGGCAATGGTGGCCAGGATCATCGGCATCTTTAACAGCTGCAGCAGCTTGGTGCGGCGGTTTAGCATCAGTGCACCGACGCTCATATGCAGGCTGTTTTCAACGATAAACAGGATCACCGCAGCGGGCAACGCCTGTTCGCCAAAGGCCAACACAATCAGTGGGATACCCATGTTACCGGAGTTGTTGAACATCATCGGCGGCAAGAAGGTTTTGACGTTGAGCTTGAGCAGTCGTACCACCGGGTACAGCAGCAGGCCGGAACAGAGCACCACTGCTACGGCGCCCAGCGCCAGTTGCTGGTACTGGACCAGCGGAAAGGTCTGGGTGGCCATCGAATGGAATATCAGCGCCGGGATGAACAGGTCCATGTTAGCGCGATTGGCGAATTCGATATCGGGACGGTGGCGGCGGCCGTACAGATAGCCGCACACCACGATCACGAAGAGCGGAAAGACGGTGAGGAAGATGCGCTCGGTGAGCGCCAGGGTCGTTTCCGTCATTCTGGGGTGATGTCCTTATATAAAACGGCTGTTATTAACCCGGCGGGTTAATAGGAGGCGCAAGGATGCGTCAACATTGGTCGAAGACCAATGTGAGCCCCTGAAAATAAAGCAGTTCCACGCAACTGCGCCAGATTTTAGGGGCGATGGACAAATGGGTATGGAACCTATTTGTCCACCAGGTTAATAGTGGCTTATTTAACGCGAGTAGGGATGACCATGACCGGCCGTTCGGCGTACTTGATTACGGCACGGGTAGTGCTACTGGAGCGTCCCAGGCTGTTGTGCGAGCCCATTACAATCAGGTCGGCATTGATCGCATTGGCGACCTCGACGATCTCGTCAGAGCGGTTACCTTCACCCACGACCTGCTCGATATCCAGTCCTGACTGATTGTCCATCGCCTTCATCTCATCTTCGTAAAACTTGACCACGCGCTCTTTCATGTTGGCCTTGATCTTTTCCAGGCCCTCGTCGTGCATAGTCTTGATTAGGTCCTGGGGCAGGTAGTTTTGGATCAATGCCTGGCCGGTTTCACCGATCGGCTCGACCACGTGCAACATCACAATTTTGGCGTTATAGACGCTGGCCATCTTGACCGCTTGGCGAAACACCGGGCGGCTGTGTTTGCCCATCGAGGTGGTGTAAAGGATAGTTTTAATATCTGGCAGGGACATGATGGTGCTCCTTGAAAACTTGATGGGTAATAAAAATAGTTAATTCAGTTTAGGTCTCATGTTTAGACGCAGGTTACGCTTTGCGACACATCACCTATGACGAAATTTTTAGCAGAGCCGCCGTATCTCATTGTTGTCAAAAACGTCAGGCAATGACGTTTGGGGCGGTTTTGCTGTTATTGTATCATGCTGATGTTTGCCTCTGGCGAGGCCGTGAGCAGCGCTCAACTAAATAGACAATGGATTTATACTCTATGCCACTATGGTCTGACAAACCAATTTCGCAGGTACGGCTGGTCGAAAATCCTTCATGGCAGTTTTCCGGCAGGGATTCCTTCAGGGTGCGCAGTGCCGAGGCGTTCAATTCCGGGGTGGAAAAACCTTTGTCACCGGCAAAACCGCAGCAGGTGATCTGGTCCGGGATGATCACGTCTTTGGCGCAGACTTTTGCCAGCGTAACCAGGCTGTCCGCCAACCCCATGCGTGCGCTGCTGCAGGTGATATGCAGGGCGATGGGTTCTGATACCGGCGTGATCTGCAGATGCTCGAGCAGATAGTTGTGGATAAATTGCACCGGCTCGAAGATCTGCAGACGTTTATCGACCGTTTCCTGCATCCGCAATGCACAGGGGCTGGTATCAGAATAGATCGGATACTCACCGTTGTTGGAGGCTTTTAATAGCGCTGCTTCGGTCTGTTGGGCTTTGCTGTTGGCCGCGTCAAACATCCCTTTGCTCTGGAACGGCATGCCACAGCACAGGTCGTCCAGGCTCTCGGGATAGATCACCTCAAACCCCGCTTTGTTCAGCAATGCAACGGTCACTTCCGCTAACGATTGTTGCTCAGAGGAGCCGCGTTGCAGACCCATGGTGCGGCTGGCGCAGCTGGGCAGGTAAACGACTTTGCGTTCGCTCGTGAACACCGAGGCGCGCATATCCGCCAGGGGCTTTATTTTGGTTGCCGCCGTGGGCATCGACGGGCTCCATTGCTGTACTACGCCACCGCTGATTTTTCGGGCAGCACCGGTAACTGCCGCCATCGCTCGGGTGCCGATCACGCCATGGGTGATATCGGCCAGTTTAAATACGGTCCGGCTGACACTGCTGACGCCTTCAAAATGGTCAGCCAACCACTGTGCTTTGCCCGCATGCTTGGCGTTGGCCTCGCTGCGCATCGCGCGGGTCAGATCACCGGTGTTGATGCCGACCGGACAGGCCATCGAGCAGAGACCACAGGCGGCGCAAGTATCGAGCCCCTGATACGCATAATCGGTGCGCATCCGTTCGAGGCGTTTGGATTCTTCGCTGCTCGGTTGAGCGATCGATTCAAGTCGGGCGATCTCGCGGCGGATCACAATCCGTTGTCGCGGGGTCAGAGTCATGTCGCGCGACGGGCAGCTGGGCTCGCAGAAGCCGCACTCGATGCACTTGTCGATCAGCGGATCGGCGGGCGGTAGCGGCTTGAGATTTTTTAGATGCACCTGCTTGTCAGTATTGAGCAACACGCCGGGATTGATCAGGTTGTCAGGATCAAACAAGCGTTTGATCTGCCACATCAGGGCGTAGGCCTCGGCGCCCCATTCCTGTTCGACATAGGGCGCCATATTGCGCCCGGTGCCATGCTCGGCTTTGAGCGAACCGTCGTATTTGCCGACGACCAGGTCCGCCACCCGGTCCATCAGCTGCTCGTAACGGTCGATCTCGGCTTGGTTGTCGAACGCCTGAGTAAACACGAAATGCAGGTTGCCTTCTAGCGCATGGCCAAAAATCAAGGCTTCGTGGTAGCCCAGATCGTTAAAAATAATATGTAGATCGTGCACCGCTTCTGCCAGCTGTTCGACTGGGAAAGCGACATCTTCGATGATCACCGTGGTGCCGGTCTTACGCATCGCGCCGACGGCAGGGAAAAGCCCTTTGCGGATAGCCCAGAACTGGTTGTATTCGGCCGGATCATCTGTAAATTTGAGCGGTTGCAGGGTCTCAAATGCCCCGAGCGTTGAGCTGATCGCTGCGACCTTGTTGTGCATCTCCTGCTTGGATGCGCCACGGGTTTCGACCAGCAGGGCGGCGGCATGTTCGCCCAGCTCCTTAATGAAACCCGGCATGCCGGGTTTGTTTTCAACCGAGCGCAAGCCGGCGCGGTCGATCAGCTCGACGGCAGAGACCGGGGTCTTTTTAAGGGCTGCGACGGCGCGACAGCAGATCTCGACATCGGCGAATAAAATCATCGCCGAGGCTTTGTACGGGTGTTCGGCAACGGTGCGGTAGGTGATCTCGGAGATAAAGCCCAGGGTCCCTTCAGAGCCGATCATTAGGTGTTGCAGGGTCTCAAACGGATCGTCGAAATCGACCAGCGAGTTGAGCGCATAGCCGGTGGTGTTCTTGAGTCGGTACTTGTGACGGATGCGATCAGCAAGGGGCTTGTTGGCCTGGGTCGCTTCGGCCAGTTGCTGCAGTTGTTCAAGCAGAGGGCCATGGCTGGCCTTGAAGGCTGCGCGACTGGCCGGATCGGCGGTGTTCAGTGCGGTGCCATCGGCCAGAATCAGTTGCATGCTGTCGAGGGTACGATAGCTGTTCTGGGCGGTGCCGCAGCACATGCCGCTGGCGTTGTTGGCGGCGATGCCACCGATCATCGCCGCGTTGATCGACGCGGGATCCGGGCCAATCTTTTTATTGAAAGGCGCCAGATACTTGTTGGCGTGGCCGCCGATCACTCCCGGTTGAAGGCTGATTCGCGAGGCGTCCGGTTCGATCTTGTATCCCTTCCAGCCATCACCGAGTTGGATCAATACCGAATCGGTGATCGCTTGCCCTGAAAGGCTGGTGCCTGCTGCGCGGAACGTGACCGGTATGTTAGCCGGGCGTGCTAAACGGAGAATCTTTGCGACCTCATCCGGCGTTTCAACGCGTACCACAAGCTGCGGAATCAAGCGGTAGAAGCTGGCATCGGTACCGTAAGCCAGGGTCCGCAGTGGATCGCTAATCAGGCGAGATTGAGGCATAAATTCGGCGAGTTGGTTGTGAAATTGTTGATAGTTTGGATTCATATCGACTTCCTGCAGGGTTGGCTGGGGTGTCAACGTTGTGCGGATGATAGCCCGCCTTGCATAGGTGGTTGTTCGTCTCACTGTGCAGCATGCAGCCTGAGGTTGCATGCTGCTATTCAGTGGTAATGCGTCAACGTGTTAGCCGTAGGCCACGGCGGGTAGCCAGACCACGATCTGCGGCCACATCACCAGCGCGACCAGTGCGATCAGCTGCAGGATGATGAACGGAATCACCCCCTTGTAGATGTCTGACAGTTTGATATCGGGCGGACAGACGCCCTTGAGGTAGAACAGTGCAAAGCCCACCGGCGGGG